>JAESUA010000233.1 GCA_016763255.1 Magnetovibrio sp.
GGCCGACGATTTTATCGACCGCTTTGATGGTATCGGTGCCATACGCCAGCGCGCCAATGGCTTGGGCACCACCGATGCGGTAAACCTCAGACACGCCGGCGATTTTAGCGGCGGCCAAGACCAGCGGATTGATCACCCCATCGGGGGTTGGCACCACCATCACCAGACGTTCAACCCCCGCCACACGGGCCGGGATGGCATTCATCAAAACAGATGACGGATACGCCGCCAAGCCGCCGGGAACATACAAGCCCGCCGCTTGCACGGCGGTCCAGCGATAACCAAGACGCACGCCGACATCATCGGTGAAGTCTTCCATGTCCGGCAAGTGGCGTTCGTGAAAGGCTTCGATACGATCGGCGGCCAACTTCAAGGCGTCGAGCAAATCCGGCTCGACCTTGTGTTCGGCCTCGGCCAAATCATCCGCATCAAACGCCAGATCGGCGGCGGTGAGGTTTTGGCGATCGAATGTATTGGTGTATTCCACCACCGCCGCATCGCCGCGGATCGCGACGTCTTTAAGAATCGCCGCCACGGTCTCATTCACATCGACATCGGCTTCGCGCTGAACCCCTAAAACCTCTTGGAACTGGTCTTCAAAGTTGTGGTCGGCAATATCAAGGCGCTTGGGCATCGATGGCCTCCCGGAACTTTTCGATCCAGCCGCCGATTTCGTCGGGACGGGTTTTCCAGGCGGTGCGGTTGACCGCCAGACGCGAGGTGATCTCGGCGATGGTTTCAACTTCGACCAAGCCATTGGCTTTGAGCGTCGCCACGGTGGACACCAAATCGACGATGCGCCGACACAGGCCCATGGCCGGGGCCAATTCCATCGCGCCGTTCAGCTTAATGCATTCGGCCTGCACACCGCGCGCGGCAAAGTGTTTTTGCGTGATCGACGGGTATTTGGTGGCGACCCGGACGTGGCTCCAGGTGCTGGGGTCGTCTTCGTCACTGAGATCCTTGGGCTCGGCGATCGACATGCGGCAATAGCCGATGCCCAAATCCAGTGGCGCGTAAATTTCAGGGCTGTCAAATTCCATCAACACATCGGCACCGGCTACGCCCAAATGGGCGGCACCGAAGGCAACGAAGGTTGCCACATCAAAGCTGCGCACGCGGATGATTTCGACATTGTCATGATTGGTGGAGAACGAAAGTTTGCGCGAATTCGGATCATCGAAGTCGGCTTCGGGCTCGATCCCCGCAGCGCGCACGATGGGCATCACTTCTTTGAGGATACGGCCCTTGGGCAGCGCCAAAACCAGTTTGTCGTTCACAGGTGTATTCACGTCACGTCTCCAGTGCCGGGCCATTGCTCACCAAGGCCCCGGAAAGCGGCATATATAAAGGGTTTTGTGTCGAGTTTCCAGTGGGATTGCAGTCTGGCCCCAGGGGAAGGGATGGGGGGCGGGGTAAGGAGGCCTTATGCCCGCACGCGTTTGATATCGGCACCACACGCGGCGAGTTTTTCTTCCAGCCGCTCATAACCGCGATCCAAATGGTAAACACGATTGATGATGGTTTCACCTTCGGCCACCAGCGCCGCCAAGACCAATGAGCTTGAGGCCCGTAAATCGGTCGCCATCACCTGCGCGCCGGACAATTTCTGCACCCCACGCACAATTGCCGAACGGCCATGGATGTTGATGTCAGCGCCCATGCGGACCAATTCGGGCACGTGCATAAAACGATTTTCAAAGATCGTTTCGGTGATCATCGAAGCGCCTTGGGCAACCGAGGCCAACACCATCATCTGCGCCTGCATATCGGTGGGAAATCCGGGATAGGGTTCGGTCATCACATCAAAACCTTTGAGGTGGCCGTTTTTACGGCTGACCCGCAAACCGTCTTCGACCTCTTCAATTCCGACTCCGGCACTGCGCAAGACATCAATCACGACTTCGATCAAATCGGCGCGTCCGCCTTTCAGCACCACATCGCCCCCGGTGACCGCCGCAGCCACGGCGTAAGAGCCCATTTCGATGCGGTCGGGAACCACTTCGTAATCCGCGCCGTGCAGACTTTCGGAGCCTTGAACCTTGAGGGTGTCGGTGCCGATGCCTTCGATCTTGGCACCCATGGCAACCAAACAGTTGGCCAAGTCGGTGACCTCCGGCTCACGTGCGGCATTGCCGATTACCGTTTCGCCCTTGGCCAAGCACGCCGCCATCAAGATGTTTTCGGTACCGCCCACGGTGACGTTGGAAAACAACACATGACCGCCAACCAAGCCGTTGGGAGCCTTGGCTTCAACATAACCCTCGGACAACTCGATCTCGGCACCCAAGGCCTCCAGGCCTTTGAGATGCAAATCCACAGGGCGCGTGCCGATGGCACAACCGCCCGGCAGTGAAACTCGCGCGTGGCCGTGCTTGGCGACCAACGGCCCCAGCACCAACACCGAAGCACGCATGCGTCGCACCAAATCGTACGGGGCGGTGGTTTCACTCAGCCCCGATGCATCCAATGCAAACACCCGGCCCATGTGACCGCCGCCCGGCGCATCGCCTTGCATGGCGATGGAGACGCCCATGTCGCTCAATAAATGCGCCATGGTCGAGATGTCGGCCAAGTGCGGCAAATTGGACAGACGCAAGACGCCGTCGGTCAAAAGCGATGCTGCCATCAGGGGAAGCGCGGCATTTTTCGCGCCGCCGATGGCAATGGTGCCGTTAAGGGGCTTGCCGCCCCGAATCACGATTTGGTCCATGAACTGTCCACAAAAGAGGGTAAGAGAATGATTCGGCTTTTAGCCCAAGCCCCCTACAGGAGCAAGGGCTGCACAAGATTTAGGGGACTATTTGCTCGATTCTGTGGCTGGGGGCTGGATTTTCTCGGGCCCTTTGCGCGCCCGAACCTGGCGTTTGCGCTTTTTTAGGTTGTCGCGCAGGGCCGCATTGAGGCGTTCTTGACGTTCGGCCTGACGGGCAGCCTTGGGGTCGGTTTGGTCTTGCTTGCCACCGTTTTGGGGCTTGTCATCGGTCATGGTTTTGGGCTCAAAATTACAGGCTGATGGTCCCGCACCATGGGCGTTGAAAATTTTCCCGTCAAGGACACTTGCCTTTCCCAATTGTGTATGGCATCTTCCGCCCGCTTTCAGACCCCACTGAAAACATTGTGCCGCCGTAGCTCAGGGGTAGAGCGCACCCTTGGTAAGGGTGAGGCCGACAGTTCGATTCTGTCCGGCGGCACCATTTTCTCCCTTGAAAATTAATGACTTATACCGAACGCGCGCTATGGCGTTTTGGCTGCCTATGAGGCCGACTGTGCCGAAACTGTGCCATAGGTGTTTAAGGCCCCGATTGCCCGTTCTTGGAAGTCGGGAGCCAAGTGTGCGTAACGCTGCACCATCTCGAAGCTTTGTGCCCGGTCAGGTGCATCACCTCATAGAGCGTGACGCCCTGTTGAACGAGGCGTGAGGCGAATGTGTGACGCAGATCGTGAAAGCGGAAGTCTTCGACCCCTGCCCGTGTGCGCGCCCTTTCAAAGGATGTTTTCACGTCCTTCATAGCTTGCCCACGATAGGTAAAGACGGGACCGCTTTTTTGCGGCGATAAATCCGTCAGAACCTGCTCTGCCCGATCCGTCAGACGCACCGAGCGATCTTCGCCGTTTTTGGTCTTTCGAAACGTTACGAAGCCACGATCCAGATCAACATTGAGCCAATCCAGTTTGAGCAACTCAGATTTACGCCCGCCCGTATCGACGGCAAAGGTGACCAACGCC
>JAESUA010000234.1 GCA_016763255.1 Magnetovibrio sp.
TAAGGTGGTGCTCAGCACCGGCAGGACGATGCCGAAAAACTGTAAGCCGTAGGCAAACATCAAGGCGTGCAGGGTGCCGATCTTGCGCGCCACGCGATCCCAAAGCAAAACGGCCGCCGCCGCGCAGAGGCCGATGACGAAGAACACCACCGCACCGTTGCCGGCCAAGGCTGGCTGGCGTTCAATGATGGCAACGATGAAGGTGGCGTTGATCACATAGCCGTAACCGGCGCAGAAATAGGCAGCCAGCATGAGGATGAAGAATGGCCTGCTCGGCGGATGATCCGTCAGGGTATTGCCGGTCTGCGCATTCAGGGTATGGCCCGGCTTTGGCAACCAGCGCCAGGCGGGAATCAGCAGCACCACGCCAAGGGCGGCAAACACCGTCCACTGCACGTCCCAGTGCAATTCGAACATCAGCATCGCCTGCACCGCAGCCGCGGCCAGGGAAATGCCAACGCCAACGCCCGCGAAGTGTAGCCCTAATTCGCCCCTAAAATGATGGCGCATCAACCAGTTCAAAATCAGGCCGCTGGCCAGCAACATGGCCCCGGCACTGCTCAGCCCGGCGATAAAGCGTAATCCCGCCCAGATATAAATATTGTCCGTCAAGGCCATGGCGCCGGTGCTGAGCACCGCAACAAACAACGCCAAGCGATACAATCGATCCTTGCGTTCAAAATCAACCACCACCGAGGCAATCACCGCGCCCAGCATATAACCAATGTAATTGACCGTCGCCAACCACCCACCAGCGGTGTCGGAGAGACCCATTTGTTCTTGCATCAAAGGCAACAAGGGGGTGTAGGCAAAGCGGGCAATGCCGATACACAGCAGTTGCGAACAAAAACCAGCCAACAGAACCTTGGTCTTCACCGAGATGTTCATTTATTTGCCCTCTTTGTGGTCTGTTCGGTTCACAAAATGAATGCCAAGTGCAACGCAAACCAGCGTAAAAAAAGGCGTAAAAAAGGTCACTTATAGCTAACCTAATTGGACCGCGCTCGATAATGCAGAATATCTGGGTTACGATCAATATGGCTCATCATCTCGATTCAAATGATTTTCTCAAACACCGTTTCACGATAGGTTAGTCACCATGGTCAAACTCACCAAAATCTATACTCGCGGCGGCGACACCGGACAAAGCAGTCTGGTGGATGGCTCGCGCCAGCCTAAAAGCCACCCCCGCTTCCATGCCATCGGCGACGTCGACGAAGCCAACGCCACCATTGGCTTGGCGCGTGCCGCAGTGCTTCAAGGCTCCGCCGCCGATCGGTTCTTGGCCGGGGTGCAAAACGACTTGTTCGATTTGGGTGCGGATTTGGCCACCCCCAATGAAGTGCACGGCGCGCTGCGTCTTTCTGAGGGCCGTGCGGTGTCTCTAGAAGCCGAAATTGACGCCCTAACCGAACAATTGGGTCCCCTTACCAGCTTTGTTTTGCCCGGTGGGTCCGAGGCTGCGGCCCGCATGCATATGGCACGCACCCAGGTGCGCCGGGCCGAGCGCACCGTGATCACCCTCCATGAGAAAAGCCCCCTTAACCCAGAAATAATCAAGTATTTGAACTGCTTATCTGACTTATTGTTTCAACTATCACGAGCAGAAAATGATCTCGGCAAAACCGACATTTTGTGGAAACCGGGCGGCAATGACTGACACAATTTCACACTTTGAAGTATTTTTGTGCACCTGCGAAAAGAGTTTGCAGGTGCACTAAAATTTGCCTAAGCTCAACGTTCGGCGTGAGGCTATAAACCTCGGCCTTAGGGAGCCGGATTACACGAAAACAGATACCGGAAATATCATTATGAAGGTCTTGGTCGCCGTCAAACGGGTGGTCGATTACAACGTCAAAATTCGCGTCAAAACGGATGGGACGGATGTCGAAACGTCGGGCGTGAAAATGTCCATGAACCCCTTTGACGAAATCGCCGTCGAAGAAGCTGTGCGCTTGAAAGAAGCGGGCACGGCTACTGAAATCATCGCCGTTTCTCTGGGCGTGCCCCAGGCACAAGAAACCATCCGCACCGCACTCGCCATGGGCGCAGACCGTGGAATTCACGTGCAAACGGATGCCGTCTTGGAACCTTTGGCGGTTGCCAAGTTGCTCAAGGCCATTGTCGATAAAGAATCCCCCGATCTGGTGGTGCTCGGCAAACAGGCCATTGACGACGATAGCAATCAGACCGGCCAGATGCTTGCCGCCCTAATGGGCTGGCCGCAGGGCACCTTTGCCTCCAAGCTTGAGATTGCCGACGGTAAAGCCAACGTGACGCGCGAAGTCGATGGCGGACTGGAAACCGTGGGGCTCAACATACCTTGTGTGGTAACCACCGATCTGCGCTTGAATGAGCCGCGCTATGCCTCGCTGCCCAACATCATGAAGGCCAAGAAAAAAACCATCGAAAAGCTTACCACCGACGATTTGTGCGTCGATGTTACCCCACGCCTTGAAGTGTTGGGCGTCGAAGAACCCGCCAAACGTCAGGCCGGTGTCATCGTTGCCGACGTCGCCGAGCTGATCGACAAACTCAAAAACGAAGCAAAGGTGATCTGATGAGCGTCCTGATCCTTGCTGAACATAACAATTCAGAACTCAATACCCAAACCCTGTGCGCGGTCACCGCAGCTAAGGCTTTAGGCGATGTCTCCATCTTGGTCGCCGGTTCTGGCTGTCAGGCCGTCGCCGATGCGGCCGCCAAGGTTGACGGTGTGACCAAGGTTTTGTTGGCCGATGCCGCACTGTACGAACATGGCCTGGCCGAAACCCTTACGCCGCTGCTGGTGAAATTGGCCAATGATTACACCGTGGTGATGGCCCCGGCCACCACCTCCGGCAAAAACGTCATGCCGCGTGTTGCCGCCCTATTGGATGTGCAGCAAATTTCCGAGATCACCGCCGTCATCGACGCCGATACCTTTAAGCGTCCGATCTATGCCGGCAATGCCATTGCCACCGTCAAAAGCAGTGATGCAACCAAGGTTATCACCGTACGCACCACGGCCTTTGACGCGGCGGCCTGCGAAGGTGGATCGGCCAGCATCGAAACCATCGATGCGGCTGAAGATCTCGGCATCTCGATCTTTATTGGCGCAGAACTGACCAAATCCGAACGCCCGGAACTGACCGCCGCTTCGGTGATTGTATCGGGTGGCCGGGGCATGGCATCGGGCGAAAACTTCCACTTGCTGGAAGCCATCGCCGACAAATTGGGTGCCGCCGTCGGGGCATCGCGCGCCGCCGTGGACGCGGGCTTTGTGCCCAACGATTACCAGGTCGGTCAAACCGGCAAGGTTGTCGCCCCGGATCTATACGTCGCGGTCGGTATTTCCGGCGCGATCCAGCATTTGGCGGGCATGAAAGACAGTAA
>JAESUA010000235.1 GCA_016763255.1 Magnetovibrio sp.
CTAGCTCAGGGTGGGGCTCCAGGGTGGTGGCAAGCTTGGCAAAATACAGGCTTGAATTGATGTCACCTGCTTGGGCTTTGAGAGATGCCAGCGCGTCCACATAATCACGGCACTCAGGGTCGATCTGATGGGCTGAGTTGAACATCTCCATGGCCCGCCCACTGTCTCCTAAAATTAAAGAGCAAAGTCCCAAAAGGTGCAGCGCTTCGGGAATTTCAGGATCCTTCTTGAGTATGCCTTGTATGACTTCCAGGGCTTGGTTGGGGTCATTGGCTATTAAGGCTTTGATGGCGTCCTGCAGGTGTTCGAGATGATCGGTAGAAACGATGCTGGTCATGGCAGCCCTGTTCTTTCTGAAATGAGTAGATCGCAGTGGGTAACGGTCTTGCGGTCTATGATGTTGCATAGAAAATTTAAATTCAACTTAATCAGATGACAGGCATGTCTGAGGTTGCCTTGTGAAACCGTTGCCCGCATGATCGCCATCATGACAGACGATGATACTCTCGAGCGCGCACGGACACACATCGGTGCCGGGCAAATCCAGCAAGCATTGGACCTTTGCCTGCCGTTGGCTAACACCGGCAATGCAGAAGCCATCTATCTTTTGGCGATCGTGTCGCATCACGGTGCAATGCATGAAGAAGCCTTGAATCTATACCGTGAGGCCGCAAAACAACTGCCGGATCGGGCCGACGTTTTTTATAATTTTGGTGTATTTTTGCGTGAACAGGGGCAGGTGGACGGCGCAATTGAAGCTTGGATGCAAGCCGCAAAACTCAATTCCAACCATTGGCAGGCCAGCTTTAACCTTGGCGTCGCCTTGAGCGAGACCCAGCGTGATGAAGAAGCGGTGGCGGCTTATGAACATACGTTACGGGCTGCACCGGGAAATGTAGATGCCTCGTTCAATATGGGAAATGTGCGCTATCGCTTGGGCCAGTGGGCGGACGCGCGCACTGCATTTGAACAGGTTTTGAAAATTCAGCCCAAACATACCGGGGCACAAACCAACTTAGGCCTGACCTTGGTGCGCAGTGGTGACGATGTAAGCGGCGTCAAACTTTGCCGGGATGCGGTGAGCGGTTCGCCCGATCATATCGCGGCCCATGTTAATTTGGGCCACGCTCTTTTGGCCGCTGGAGATTGGCACGCTGGATTTCGAGAACTGGAGTGGCGCTGGAAAGTACAGATCGCTCCCGCGCATTTGATCAACACGCCGCATTGGGATGGCGGCAAGCTCAACGGCAGCCATCTGGTGTTGTATGGTGAACAGGGCCATGGCGATGTTTTGCAATTTGTGCGTTTTGTCTCTCTCGCGCGTGAAATGGCCTGCGCTGAGCGGCTCAGTATTGTTTGCCACCCGGCTCTTAAAGGGGTGGTTGCCCGGGTGCTCGGTGTTGATGATGTTTTTGCCTTGGACGAAGACCCCGGACAGGCTGATGCCACGGCAGCCTTGATGAGTTTGCCAACCATATTATGGCGCCAAGACAGTCGGCCTTTGCCGCCTCCGCCTTATATTCAAGCGCCGCCGCCGCGTTTTTTTGATGTCGTGTCGCAACGTGATTTGCGGGTTGGTTTGGTGTGGCGGGGCAATCGCGATCATGCCAATGACGTTAATCGCTCATGTGCGTTGTCCCCATTGTTGGCCCTGTGTGATGTGCCCGGGGTCCATCTATTTTCGTTGCAGTGGCAGTCAATGACGGTCGAAGAACAAGCTATTGCTGCGGGGCATGACAATTTTGTCGATTTGGGGCATGATTTTGATGGGTTTGATCAGGCGGCTGAAATCTTGGCGGGTCTTGATGTTTTGGTCACGGTGGACACCGCGATGGCCCACCTTGCGGGGGCGATGGGTTTGGAGACCTGGCTGATCTTGCCTAAGGTCAGCGATTGGCGTTGGCGCACTGCGGATGGATACCCGCAATGGTATCCACAAGTAAGATTATTTCAGAAAACCGATCAAGAAAATGATTGGTCAGGCGTTGTCACTCGATTGAGCAAAGCGCTGAGTGAAAAAACTTAAACCTGCCAGTGGTCATATTGATCGTATAAGGCACGGCACGATACGAAGCTGAATAAAAATTTGCTGAGGGAATTGGGCCATTCTTCGCGGTCCAACAATTTGCTAAATTTATCCTTATCAACGACATCAAAAATGGCGCTGTCGCTGAGCAGGCGTTCGCGGGTGGCGGGGTCTTTCACGTCCACCAAAGACAAGATAGAAGCGTTAAAGCCTTTTTTGGTGCGATCCAGGCGAACCTGATCGGTTAAGGCGCCTTGGCTGGCGGCGCGAAGCAGCCATTTGGCATAGCCATCGTGAATAAGGTGTCGGGCCGGAACCGTATAGAGAAACTCCACCAGTTCTCGGTCCAAGTAAGGCGAGCGGTTTTCCACCGACCAGCGCATTGAATTGGCATCGTCTTCGGCCAAAAGCACCGGAATGGATTCGTGGAAAAGTTCGTTCATCATGCGGTTGCGCAGCAAGTTTTCGCTGTAGGGGGTCTCGGCAAAATCCTCATGAAACGGCTGAGTTAAAAGGTCTTCGAATACATCTTGGTTGAGAAAGATATGCTCGCGCTGGTTTGGATTTTGGGCAAACGCGAGCGGGTCTTGCAAATACGGATTGCGCACCACCGCGCCATAGCTTTGCCGCCAATCCTCAACCAGGGTCTGGAATTCTGCTTCGCTGGTGCTGGCACTCATTTGCGCCAGCCACATGGAATAGTGGTCATAATAACCGGTGAAAATTTCATCGGCGGCGGTGCCCGATATGGCGATTTTATAGCCTTGATCGTGGATGCTTTGGGATAAAAATGAATGCACATAATAGCTGATGGTCAACACCGGTTGACGGCGGTAAGCCACCAGATCGTCGAGACGTTCAAAAAAGCCGTCGGTTGAGGTTTGAACCTTGAAGGTTTCACAGCCCAGGTCTTGCACGACGGCTTCGATGTTGGCGCTTTCGTTGTAGCGTGGATCGCCGTCGATGATGGAAAAACAGTGCAGCTCTTGGTCAAAGCGTTTGGCGGCTATGGATGCCAGGGCGGTGGAATCCACCCCGCCGGACAAGCAAAAAGCCACCGGAACATCGGCGCGCAGACGGGTGCGTACGGCACGATCAAGTCGCTCACGCGTGCCATCTAAGGCCTCGTTCATGCTCATTTCAACCGGTGTGTAGTTGAGTTGCCAATAGGCTCGCGCTTGAGGTGTTGAGCCATCATGCAAAACGGCCGTTGAAGCGTTCGGGAATACACCGACGTCTTTGTAAAAAGTCCGTGATTTCTTGTGTACCGCTTTGTAGCCATTGACCAAGAAACGCATGATACTTTGTTGATCGAGTTCGGGTTTGCGCCCCGACAACGCGGCTAATGCAGTGATGTCGGAGGCAAAATACAGCGTGCCTTCAACCTGTTGGGTGTACAGCGGTTTTTCACCAAAGCGGTCACGGCTTAACACCAGTCCGCGGGCCGGGTCCAAAATCGCCAACGCCCACATGCCTTCAAACCTGTCGAAGCAATCAAGCCCCCACGCCCGGTAACCTTCCAAAACCACTTCCGTATCCGATTGGGTGGTGAAGGTGTGGCCGCGAAGCACCAGTTCGTCGCGCAGCTCAACGTAGTTATAGAGTTCACCGTTGTAGACCAGCGTCAAATTGTCACGTTGGAACGGCTGGTTGGCCCGGGGGTCCAGATCGATGATGGACAGGCGCGTGTGAAGCAGAGACACCTGGGCATTTTGGTAGGTCGCGCAAAACTCGCCACGGGCATCCGGGCCACGCAGACGCATGGCTTGCAAGGCCTTGGCGCGGCGGGCAGGGGCCGGTAAAACCGCGCCGATGGAGCCCGCGATGCCGCACATGGCCTAGTCCATTTCCACGTCGATGCGGCGAATGCTTTCGCCCAGCTTATAAGCTTGGGTGATGCGCTTGCCGATCAAGGTGTCGATTTGGTCGGCGGGGAACTCGGTGGCGGGGCGGGCAAACATCAAGTCTTCGTTGCTGAGGGTGTGCCCGGCTTTTAATTCACAGGCCGCCACCACGCCCTTACGCACCGCTTCAAGCAGCGGTTGCTCGGCGCTTTGGCGCACTTTGCTGCGGGTGCCAAGACCTTGTCTGATGCGCGGTGCCATCGCCACCAACATTTTAAGGTCTGAGGGTTCACACGACAGTTCATGGTCGCGAAACGCGCGTCCGGTTTTGCAGTCGGTGAAGTGCACTTCGATCACACAGGCGCCGTGGGCGATGGCCCCAAAGCAGGCTTCCATGCCGATCACATGATTGGAATAGCCGACCCTCAAGCCGGTTGTTTGCGCCGAAAAGGGAACCGCCAGCACGTTGGCTTGCTCGATCGGCGTTGGGTAGGCTGACACACAGTGCAGTAACACCAGGCGATCCCGGATGTCGGCGGTTCCGGCCTCATCCTTGAACCATGCAATGGCTTGATTGATTTCGTCCATGGTGCCCAAGCCGGTCGACAAAAGGATTGGACGTTCGCTCGCCGCCGCACCGCGGATGGCCGGCTCAAACGTGAGATCGCCACTGGCGATTTTGATGGCCGGAAGGAGGTCCGCATCGATGGCGATTTTATCTTCGCTTAAGGGTGTGGAAAGGATGGCAACGTCGAGCGCATTTGCCTCGTCACGCAAGGCACGCATGGCGTCATCATCCAAGCAAAATGACCCGACCCGTGCCAATCGTGCCGGATCGGAAGCCGAGGCATAGCGTGCGGGGCTATAATTTTGAAACTTGACCGCGTCAGCGCCGGCACCGGCCGCAAGGCGCAAAAGCTTGATCGCGGCATCAAAATCACCTTCGTGATTGACGCCGATTTCAGCGATGATGGCGATTTCGGTATCGAGGTCTTTTCCGAAAAGATGCATGGCGTTCTGCCTAAGTCCGTTTCGTGAATGGGGAGGGGAGTTTATGGGGCTTTAGAGTTTTTTTCGCCCACATTTTCGATTTCATCACCTGTGTTCTCATCTTCTTCCAGGTGCTCTTGCTCAACATATGAGGCAAGGTCATGGTGGAATTGTTGGAGCACGTTGGCTTCGTGAGAAATTAGGTTGTGGGTTTTTTTCAGCGCTTTGTAGATTTTGCCGTCGGCCACTGCGTTTTGAATTTCTTGCGCGATGCCCTTGGCGCTTGGACAGGCCTGCACGTAGTCATTCAAGTGATCGCCAAATGTTTTCATATGATCATCGGCATGGTCGGGGAACATGTAGGCGCACTGCAAGGAAAAATACACCCGCGCGGCCGGGGTGGCTTCATCCGTTTTGGACAGCACTTCCTTGTTGCGCAAAATGGCAGCTTCGTTGTGAACCAAAATTTTAGCGTTGGTGCCGATATTTTCGATCACGGCACCGTTGATCATCAACTTGTCCCCGGATTTAAATTCGAGCTTGAGCGGCACGTTCGATCCTCCTGATGCAATCTGCACTCTATCCCTGAAACGGGAAATCCCCTGATATTAGCGGGGCATTATTGCCGAGTCATCGTTAATTCTCTGTGTATGAGATAGGACGATATGTGGGGGCGTTACACCCCGGCCTATTAAATTGCTTCACATGACCATGATACGGCGCAGGTCGAACAGGCAATATCCGACTGCATTGGTGCCTTCGATGGCCGAAGGGCTGCAGGTGATGCCATTGTCTTTGAGCAGGTGTATGGTGCGCTCATCATAGGTGTGAGCAAGGCCTTCGGGGTAGGCGTAGTGGGGGCTGGTGATGTTGGCCTTGTCTTTGAGCATCTGGATGCTGGTGTCGATTTCCCAAGTCAGGGTTTGGTCATCGAGAAACGCCAAGATGGGGTGGGTGTGAGAGTGCCCGGCGACAATGAAATTGTCGCACGCATCCAATTCACACACTTGTTTCCAGTTCATTTTCTGGTCCAAGGGATGATCGCTGGTGTGTGTTTCGCCAAACCCCAGTTGGATTTGAATGTCGGTTGCCAAGCCTTGGGCATTGAGAGTGGGATCGGATTTTACATGGGTGCGGATGTCGCCCAGCATGTCGATTTTGGTCTCAGCACTATCAAACCGGCGCTCACCCCACGGCAATCGAAGTTGTCCCGCGGCCACATCTTCGACCACCAATTCGATGCGGTCGACCCAGGACATGGTGTTGTTTTCGATGAAATCGGTGGTCACATAAAAGGTTGCGGGAAGCTTTAAATCATTGAGCACCGGCGCGGCCAAGGAATGATTGTTTTCAAAACCATCATCAAAGGTGATGGCAAATGCGCGTGGCGGCAAAGGGCGGCCACCGTTCCAGGCCTCGACAATGTCATCCATGGAAACCGCCGCGCCATGTTTTTTGAGATCACCGCACACAGCCGTGAACTCATCAATGTGCAGGTGTTTGCGGTTGTAGTTGCGCACCTGTACATCGGTTTCACCCACCACACCGTGAAACAGGTAAATGGCGACTTCGGTATCGCTCAGCCAGGAGCTAACGTTCTTCATAAGCGGGCCGTATGCTTGATAAACTTGCGCACGCAAATGTCTTTTAAGGCGCTCGGCATGAAGGAATAATAGCGCCCCCGACTGCGTTGAGGGCGTGAAATGAAGGCTTTGTTCTTGATGAATTCAGCCATAGCCTCCAGGCTCAAACGCACGCAAACCTCGGTATTTGCCTTGCGCAATTGGTGTAGTGCCATGCCGGGGTACAAAGCGATTGGCAGGGCTGAAATGATACGCCCATCGTCCAGTTCTTCGCTCAGGGTATGCAACGTGGTGATCAAATCGGCAAATTCTTCATGGTAAATGGCCCATAAATGGGTGTCCAGGCCCCGGTAAGTCTCCGGATCACCGCCGTGAAGGTTCACTATAGTGTTATTGCAGACTTGAATGACGTCTGCAGACAGCTTGCCCGTGCCAAATACGACGATGGCATCAAGCGCGGCACTTTGAATGTCTGCGATGGCGTCTGGGGTGTTGAGGGTTTGATATCGGCGAGGGGTGCACACGTCAGCCAGGGATGTGGCATGACCATCAAACCAGGCCTCGCACTCGAAGGCATCACGTTGCGCTTCGAACGCATGCGCGCAATCAAATGGCGCAGCCACTTGGCGCGTTTGTTCAAAAACCACTAAATCCGCATATTGCAGGCTCAATTGCTGGACAAAATAAGCGTGATGAAGCGTATCAGTGGTGAAAATGCCGAGTTTCATATCCAATTTCTCGCCGAAATGATTCGTGCAAAGCCTACGGGGTTTTCACGTATGCCTAAAGCAAACTTTCACTCAGTACCCTGCAAAGACACAGAAAATACAGCGGTGTATGTCCCGTAAATGGCAGAATCGTTTGTGTTTGCAATTGCTGGGGAACGGATGTACGATAATTAAGCGAGTCTAGAACTAGGCCTCGTAATGACAGTTCCGGGGTGAGAAACACCTCGGTACATTCTCTAGAAAGGAGATATCAAAATGTCTGACGTCACACTATCTGCCTCAGTACGAAGCAGTCTATTATCCCTCCAAGATACATCAAAACTGGTTCAGCAAACACAGAGCCGTCTCTCGACGGGCTTGCGTGTTGCGAGCGCCATTGATGATCCCGTGTCGTTCTTCCAAGCCAAAGGCCTGAACGATCGCGCGTCTGATTTGAACCAGAAAAAAGATGGCATCGATCAGGGCGTTAGTGGTGTTACCGCTGCCTTGGACGCTGTGGAATCTGTTGAAAACATTGTTCAACAGCTTAAAGGTCTCGCGAACTCCATGAAGTCCGCAACCGGCACCCAGTTCTCCGATTTGATCACGCAGTTCAATTCGCTGCGCACACAGATTGGTTCGTTGGTGGCGGATGCGTCCTATCAGGGCACCAACTTGGTGAACAACACCGCGCAGAGCTTGTCGGTTGAATTCTCGGACAATACCGCAAGTCTTTTGACCGTGACCGCGGCCAATCTCGACGAAACCGGTTTGAGCCTGGGTGGAGTAGATAACTGCCAATCCAACTCTTCAACCTTCATGATCAACTTTTCGGCCAACGCGTCCGAATCTTTGACGGCTGGTTCGTCGTTGACCTTCACCTACAAAGGCACGGACACAACTTTCTCGTCTGGTTCTTTTGCCTCTTTCGACTACGGCACAGCCACGGTTCAGATGAACGTTGCAACGGGCGACTCTCTGGTTCTGACCCAGGGTACCGTTTACAGCGCAACGATTGCCACAAACACAGAACGAGCCACCGGCACATACTTTGCGGTTGGTGAAAACCTGGCGACGGCCATTGAAGCCAATTATTCTGCGGGTTCGACGCTTAGCATCACAACCGGCTCATCCATTAAATTCACCTACCAGGGGCCGGACACTACTTTCACTACGGGTGACGATCTGACCACACTGCACTACGGTACGGCATCTCTGGTGATGGATGTGGTGTCTGGTGCTGCTGTCTCGCTTACTCAAGGCGCAGTCTTTACGATTGCTATTCAGACTGCCGGTGCGGGCTCGGCCACGGTTGGGACGGGTGTCCTTTCAATAGCCGAGTTTAAGAATACGGCACAATCCGTTGTTGAAAATGATCTGACCTATCGTACTCAGTCGGCATTGTCGTCTGAAGGTGTGTTCACCACATGGGCGTCGGAAGGCGATAGCACGGCTCTTAACTCTGCTATCACCCAAATGGACGGAGCACTGAATACGCTGCGTGCTCAGGCCTCCAGCTTGGGTTCCAACGTTGCCCTTTTGCAAACCCGTCTTGATTTCACCAGTCAGTATGTGAACACCCTCGAAGAAGGTGCTTCTAAACTGACCTTGGCTGATATCAACGAAGAAGGTGCAAACCTGTTGGCTCTTCAAACCCGCCAACAGTTGGGTATCACTTCGCTGTCCTTCGCGGGTCAAGCAGAACAAAGTATCCTTGGTCTCTTCTAATTTCACTGAGATCGAGTTTGAAAAAGAAACCGCCGCGATTGTTCGCGGCGGTTTTTTTATTGGTTCCCTATAATAAAGCTTAAAGTATTGTGCGCTAAATTAGTCTGTGCATCATGGTTGGTTTGATATGGATACCCTTATGAAAGATCAAATAGAGTCTGCGGAACTGAGTAAGGAAGAACTGCACGAAAAGAACATGAGGTGGTTCTCCCACAATTTCCCGGCGCTGCATGGAAATTTAAAAAAATTCAAACCGTTATCTGAATTGATTGATGAAGGTGAAGGCTGGCATAACCTGAATTTTTCGGGGCAAAAACTGTACGCACCGGCAGCCAAGGAGCACATTGAAAACAAACTTGATATTTTTCGTGAAGCACCGGACAGAATTGTATTAGCCACGCCTCAACCGGCGCATTTTGATAAATATGCTGCAAATTTTATGCATCGGGTTCTTGAACGCTATCACGATGAAGAAATTGAATTGTCTTTAAATATCCCCATGACGAAGGGGTATTTTTTGTTTTGTTTTGGGCTCGGGATTGGAGAACATATTCCAGCCTTAGTCGAGGAATCAAGCTGCCAGTGCTTGGTGATCATTGAGCCAAATTTTGAGTTTCTAGCACAGTCGCTGTATGTCCTTGATTGGCAGGCCGTCCATGAAGTGATTGAAGATCGCGGGGGATATTTTGATCTTCAGGTGGGTGGAAATGACGATTATTTATTCAGCAAAATAAAATCCGTTATCCGAGTTGTCAATCCGACCTCTTTTGATGGGACATTGTTATTTATCAATTACAACAATCCCCAATTCGTCAATTTGATCAACCGGATGCGACAAGATGCCCATCTCATCATGTCAGGACTTGGTTTCTATTTTGATGAAACCATCATGATTGCAAATACGCATGCCAACTTAAGTGGTGGCGATGCCAATATGATTCGTTACTCGCCGCAGACCATTCGAAAGTATGCAGCCTTTATCATTGGAAGTGGTCCATCTTTGGATCGAGATATCGAATGGATCAAAGAGAACCAAAACAACGCCGTTATCTTTGCATGCGGTTCGGCGATCATGCCCTTAATGCGCGCAGGCATTCAGCCTGATTTCCATGTTGATTTGGAAAACGTACCCGAGCTTTATCCGATGCTGCAAGACACTGTGAAATATGTTGATGTATCAAAGGTTCATATGTTGGCGAGCACAACGCTGGATGCACGCATTTCCGGCTTTTACGATAAGATGTCGTATTTCTTTCGCCCAGCTTTGTCATCATATCCAATGTTTGCACGCGATGAGGATCAGCCTCTCCACAATGGTAGCCCATCGGTGACGAATGCTGGTCTAGCACTGGCTCAAAACTTCGGCTTTCGTGAAATGTACCTTTTTGGCGCAGACATGGGCAGTAAGTCGCAAGGGCAAGTTCATTCTAAGAATTCTTGGCAAAATTGCGATGAAGGGTGGGAAGTTGATATTCAACACAATATCCCCGTTCGCGGCAATTTTGGCGGAACCGTTTATACCTATCAGGGGATGAACTGGACGCGCGATGAACTTGAATTGGCCATTATGGCATTCCAAAATGGTCGACTTTATTACAATTGCAGTGATGGCGCCTTCATCGCTGGCACGATTGCAAAGCACAGTCGTTCGATTAAATTAACAAAACATTCATCGCCAAAGGATGTCGAGGTAAAGTCCATTACCGATAACTTTGCACCCTATCCCGAAGAAGAATTCAAGAAGATATGGGATGACAAGGTGATGTGTGAGTACTTTGCCGATTATTCAGATCGCATGCTTGCATGTTTTGAGAACCCAGAAGAAATTGAAAACAAACTTGCGTTGACGAAGATCAACAAACAATTGTTTGCTCATGGCGCGAAGGGGCTGGAACTGGGGGTCTCTATGATTGTCCGTGGTTCGGTTTGGCAAGCATTAATAGCGGTGGAGTATTACCTCCTGCGCATTGCGGACGAAGATGAGCTGAAGCTCGCGCTGGACATCTACAAAGAGGAATTTACAAAACTGATCAATTATATCCGAAAACGCTCAATTGAAGACCTTGGTCACTTAACCGAAAGGGAATGGGCGCCAATTGATCGTGAAGTGATCAGCGAGCTTGAAGCTTGGGACTAAGGGACGACAGCGCGCACAATAAAGCAGCCGCTCTGTGGTGCCGTTTCGTCTTGTGATTTGGTTTCGTATGCCGGGAAATTATGGGATTTTAGAATTTCAAATCCAGCCTTATTGATCTGTTTGGCGATACTGTCTAGATCTCGATACAGATAGATGTGATCACGATTTGGGGCATCTATGGCGGCGGTGATGAACCCAAGGGCATTATCTTGCACGGCCTCACGCAGCGAACAAAGAAACGCTTGAGGATCTTCCAAGTGTTCCAGAAGTTCTACAGTGACAAAAGCGTTGAAGCCATCATTGGCCAATGGGGCGACATAGTTTTGATGCAGTTCGTAGCGCTCCATCACACACCACTTTGTCAGCAGTTCCTTTGTATGGGAAATGGAAGCTGAACTGATGTCAAAGCCCCAGCCGTTGGCATTGGGCAATGCCGCCAGAATTTCTTTCGAATAAAAACCGGTGCCAATACCGACATCGCAAAAGCGCACCCTATCGAGGGTCCGCAGCTTGTCGATGAAATGCTCATGTGCCCAGTGCAGTTGGCGATAATGGTGGGGCCATAGGTAGTGTGACAACAACAGCGCCGGAAGATACGTGCTCACCATGTACTCAACGTTTGAATAGACCTCGCTGACGGCCTGTTCATACGAGGATGCATCATAGCGCAGCGTTAGATCAAACTTGGCCTGCAGGCGCATCGCTTCAAGAGAGAAAGCTCCGTAGGCCTTAGCTGCACGCGTGATCGCATCTTTGTCACCGGCAAAGCTGGTCGCTATTTCGTGCTCAAACCGTTCAAGCCAAGAGGCCCCAAATTCATCAAGTCGTGTTGCGATGGCTTTTTTGAATATGGGGAAATGGTGTGAGAGTGCAGATGCCAAAGCGTCAACATTGGGGGCTGCGATTTCATCAATGGTTGGTGATTTGGGCATGGGCACTCAAATGTTTCCGGTATCCGTTAAGCTGCGAATTTTTCAGCCACCGACAATTCAATGAGCCGGAAACTCAGCAATTCGACGACTTCTTCATCGTCGAATTCCAAGCCCAGTTCTTGTTCCAGGGCGATCACCAGTTTCATGTGTTTGAGTGAGTCCCAGGCTTCGATGGTATCCATGGAGGAGTCGTCATTAATCTCGCCGGGGGCAACGCCGAGAATTTGCGCCATGACCTCGATGATTTTTTGTTTAGCGGCATTTTGATCCATGATCGTGTCGTCCTCATACATGGCGGATGTAATCGAAAGTCTTCGGTTGGTATTGTGGTACGTCTAAGGCGTAAGAAATAATTTGATCGTCTTGGCTTTCGGCAAAAAAACCCATCTTGGCATAAAACGTCTTGGCGACGGTGTTCTTGGGGCTTGGCTTAAACTGTGCACGAATGCGGGCTGGGTTGTGCTGGCGTGTGATGTCCTCAATAACATGATTAACGAAGGCGTATTCAAGATTGCGTTCAAAAACGCGGCAGCTCATCAATAAGGTATCGATGAAAGGCGTAGCGAGCTCGTGATTCACGATGCAGACATTGGTCAGGCCTAATTCTCCGAATTGATCGGTGACGACCATCACGTAGACGGACCACTGATCGTTGTTGTGGAAGGCTGTTATGTCGCCTTCGCTGTAAGGGGTTTTGGCCAAGTTGAATTGGTTCGTTTTGTGCGTCAGTTGCGCCACACGGGAGATTTCCTCCGGGCGCATTTTATGAATATCAGCGGTGATGTTTAGCGAACGCAAGTAGGCATCAATGTCGTTAAAATCAGATTTTGCGAGTGTCGCTTTATGACGCGCTGCGTACAGCTCAGTGCGCGCGCTATCTTCGCTGGTCAGGTGTGCGGTGAAAAAGAGTTCATCAATGAAGCCTGCAACAAAATCCGGGTAGTCATATAAGCGCTTGGGTACTTGGCGCACTTCGATATCCGGTAGCCGACCTTGGATTTGGGTGCATTCAAATGCACTATCATCCAAGAACACAAAACTGTCCAAAGCGATGTTGAGGTCCGCTCCAAGCGCAGACATGTTTTCTGCTTTGTTATTCCAGTTGATCGCCAGTGCTGAAAAATGATCTTTATTCAGCAAACAATGAGGGTGGTTTTCAAACACCTCCAACACATCTTGTTCGTTGTTTTTGAGTTGATGGCCAACAATATTCCGCGTTCACGAAGTTCCAACACGGCGCGCTGAACCTCATAAAAAACATTGCCGGGGTAATCGTCCGGATGGAGGTTTATGCCCTCCATACCGTCTTCGCCGATCACACCACCCCATAAGGTGCCGTCACAATCGAGCACCAGACATTTTTTGTTCAACCCAGTGATCGCACGCGCCAATTTGGCGATGTCTGTTGCGTAGCGCGACAAGAAGGGCGGTTTGAACGGGGCCTTGGCCATGTACCAATAGCGTCGATCAACGGATGCATCATAACCGAAATCTTGAACGTATTGATCCCAATCGCACAGATAAAAATTGGCGCTGTTGTCTTTGACGAATTGGCGTACGAATTGATTGGCGGCCTCGATACCTGCGGCCTTGGATGCGGCTGTTGATGCGGCCCCATCACGGTGACGAGGCGAGAGGAAGGTGTTGACGATGATCGTTGCGTTGAGCTTTGCCGATGCCAATTCGAACAGCTGCTGAAGACGTGCGCTAACGTCCGAATTACCAGCCTTTGCC
>JAESUA010000236.1 GCA_016763255.1 Magnetovibrio sp.
ACGAACTGGGTGAACGAATTGACCACCGCAATGATCGGTTTACCGAAATCATCATCCGTCATGCCCGTGGCACGCCAAAGGCCGCGTGCGCCCGCCATGTTGCGGCCGTGGGTGGAGGTGCGTGAGCGAAGTTCGGGCATGATCGGTGTTCCTTAACTTGAAAGCGTGTGTGCAATGCGCAAATTAACCATGAGCGACGATAAATACCAGTGCGAAAAGCCATCTCATGGTGGCTTTTCGGATCCTGGAAACGCAGACCTAAAAGACGACCTTAGCCATCCAGTAGAAATTTGAATTGGCGCGCCGGGTCGAGCGGATCGTCTTGCCCTTCTTGGGCCCGGCTTTGTTCGTAGGCTTGGGCGTCTTCTTGATAGGCTTGATAAACCTCAGCCGCGTGCTGAAAATCAAAAAAAGTTGACGCCACGCCACCGTTCCAAGTGATGGCAATGGGCCGTCCGGGGTGCGATTTTAAAACCGCCAAAATACCCAACGCCGGACGTTGTCCAAGATATTCATTTTTCACGATACCTGCCGCCACAAAATCCTGAACGTTGTCGCGAAACTGCCCCCAGGGCAC
Organism: Magnetovibrio sp.; assembly: GCA_016763255.1. Classification (GTDB taxonomy): domain Bacteria; phylum Pseudomonadota; class Alphaproteobacteria; order Rhodospirillales; family Magnetovibrionaceae; genus Magnetovibrio. The sequence goes on from JAESUA010000236.1 coordinate 578, forward strand.
CAGGGAGACTTTCTCGAGCGCCGTATATCCTACCATTTCTTGGCGTGCAAATGGATGAGTATCCGCGCTCACCCCCTGAAACACCACATAAGCGTCTTGGCGCGCATCGATAAAGACTTCGACGATGGTGATGTCTTGCGCCCAGGCCGCACGCATGTCGCCAAACATGGCGAGCACGGCAAACATAATGGGAATCATACGAACGCAATTCATCATGTGCGGATACTATCATAACAAAACGGGGCCCCACCATCACAGAGGGGCCCCGTTCTTAGGCCTGGGCAGGGCCGGGGCAAATAATTGAATTGCCTGTGTCCTAAGCGGCAGCACCAAGACTGTCGGCAACATCTTTGAGCAATTGCTGCACTTCCATGGCCACTTCACCCAAGGCTTCATTTTTGATCGCAGACATCGATGCGACCGGATCGACGATCGAGACGACAATTTTACCTTCATCGTTTTGCTGAACCAAAACGTTGCACGGCAACATCACACCAATTTTATTTTCGGCGTTGATGGCCTTGAACGCATGGCTTGGGCTGCAAGCACCGAGAATGGTGTACGGATTGATGTCTTCACCGAGTTTTTCCTTCATGGCATTTTGCACGTTGATGGTGCTCAACACCCCCATACCCTTTTCTTTGAGGGCGGCGGTTACGGTTTCGATGGCGGCTTCAAAGGTGCCATCCAAGGTGATGGTAAAGTGGTAGCTCATGGTCGCTCCAATCAAATTATTTCAAAAATTTCTTGGGGGAAATTAATTCACACGCGGGAAATGGGGTATAAACTCACTCATTTCAAGCTCACCTCCACACTTTTTACACGCTTTTTTATTGATCGTACAAACGCGGAGCCCTACGTTAAGGCCATGAACAACAGTATTGATTCCTTACACGACCTGCAAATCATGGCCCGCTACAATCTTTGGGCCAATGCACGCCTTTATGACTGCGTCGCGGGGCTTGATGATGATGCCTACCGCCAGGACAAAGGGGCCTTTTTCGGCTCCGTCCATGCCACCCTCAATCATATTTTGGTGGGAGACCGGGTCTGGACCAGCCGCATTGTGGGCGAATATTCGGGCATCAAAAGCCTCGACCAAATCCTCCATGAGGATTTATCCACATTGCGCTGCGAGCGCATCGCCATGGATGAAAACATCCAGTTGATGGTCGACCGCTTGGCCGTGGGCCTTGATGGCGGGTTCGACAAGGAGGTGCGCTATCGCACCGTGTCCGGCGGGGAAAAGCACGCTTCGCCCGCGCGGCACATCTTCTTGACCCTGTTCAATCATCAGACCCACCACCGCGGTCAGGTACACTGCCTGCTGACCCAAGCCGGCATCCAAAATCCACCTGCTTTGGACATTATTTTCATGTTGCGCGAGATGATGGATACGGCCGAGAGCGCTTAGAAAGCATCTTATTTTCAACACAACCCACCAGTTATATTCATTTTTTCTCATATAAAACTTGATTGCGTGATAAATCCGACTTATTTACTCAGGTAACAGTGCCCAGCTCTGGATCTCCAGGCTGGGACCTTACATTTATTTTAAAATTGAGGAGGGACACATGGATTTCGAAACCGACGGCGAAGGATTTTTGCGCAACCGTGACGAATGGACTCCGGAGATTGCCCGTGAGATTGCCTCGCGCGATGGCCGTGAGATGACCGACGAGATCATGAATTACATCAATGGTGCACGCGAAATGTTCGAACGCAACTCGACCGTGCCGCCGATCCGCAAATTCACCAAATCCATGGGTGTAGACAAAAAAGAGTTGTTCCAGGTTTTTGAAACCGGCCCGATGAAACTGATTTGCAAGTGGGGCGGCCTGCCCAAGCCAACGGGCTGCGTCTAAAGACCATTTGCTAAGCCACATTACGGCATAAAAAGAACGTGGGCCCATTTGTGAAATGGAACCCACGGACCTAAAAGGGGACGCTCAGCCGTCCCTTTTTTTTGTTTAGCGTCCGCCGGAAACGTCGATGATTGATCCGGTAATATATGAGGCTTCATCGGACAACAGCCACAGTATGGTTTTGGCGACTTCATCCGGTTCACCGGCGCGTTGCATGGGGATGGTTGGGGCGATGCGGGCCGGACGTTCGGCCTCACCACCGCTGGCGTGGATTTCAGTGAGCACGATGCCCGGACGCACCGCATTAACGCGGATGCCCTCGCTGGCCACTTCCTTGGCCAGGCCAGTGCTCATGGTGTCCACGGCGGCCTTGGATGCAGCGTAATCGACATATTCACCTGCCGCCCCCAATCTAGAGGCAATCGACGACAGGTTGACGATTGAGCCCCCTGCCCCGCCCTGTTTGGTGGACATGCGCTTGACCGCTTCACGCGAAGCCGCAAACACGCCAAATACATTGGTTTGGAAAATACGCTGCCAGCGGTCCCAGCTCATATCTTGCAGACGGCTATGTTCTTCGAGGATACCGGCGTTGTTGACCAGCGCGGTGAGAGGGCCAAGCTGACGCTCAGCCGTTTCAAACAAGCGCACGATGTCTTGCTCGACGCTGAGGTCGGCTTGAACGATGATGGAGCGTTGACCACAGGCCTCAACATCAGCCGCGACGGCTTGCGCCGCGACTTTGTTGGCGTGGTAATTGACGCACACATCATAGCCTCGCGCGGCGGCCAAACGTGCGGTGGCCGCG
>JAESUA010000237.1 GCA_016763255.1 Magnetovibrio sp.
AACTGCTCGTCTGATAGCCAAAAACCACGCTTCATAGCCTGAAACCTCCATTGTGAGTTCCAAGCTACTGAATCACTTAATAGTTAATGAGTTCTGACCCTAGTTGAGGCCCGAATCCAGCTTGTGCACATTGGCGATGGCGCTGCGGGCGGCATCGGTGTCGGGCGCGGTGTTGATCAAACGGTTCCAATCGGCACGGGCCTGGGTTTTGCGCCCGCCCAATCGATGCACGATGCCACGTTCCAGCAGGCCTTCTGGGTGATCGGGATCGATACGCAGCGCCCGGTTGAGATCATCCAGGGCCAATTCAGGGGCATCCAGTTGGCGGTAGGCGGCCCCGCGCATGACCAAGGCTTGAACGTTTTTGGGATCGCCAAAAAGTACCTGGTTGAGATCATCGCTTGCGTCCCAATATGCGCCTTGCACCGCCAAGGCCTGGGCCCGCACCAGCAAGGCCTTAGGCGCGTCAGGGGTTAATTTCAGGGCGGCATCTGCCACCGCTGCGGCACGTTTGGCATTGTTGGCTGCGACCCATGCGCGGGCGCTTTGGACCAGCAACTTAGCCTTAAAAACGGCGTTGGCGCGGACCTCGTCGGCAAGCTTTTCCAACCCCTGGGCGGCCTCAAAGTAGTGGCCGATCTCCATCAAGGCGGCCAGTGCGCAGTGGCGTGCGGGGTTTCCGCCGCCCAGACCTTCCCAGCTGATGGCGACATCAAAGGCGTCTTCGGCGTTGATTTGCACCTTCGCCATGCAGGCCCCGTAACGCGCCCGCGGGTCAGCCCGTGGGTCAGCCCGTGGGTCAGCAGCGGGGGCGCTCCACGCGGAAGAAAACGTGAGGAAAATTCCTGTGAGCAGGGTTGTGACTTGTATTGATAGTCTCATGTTGGCTACAGTTGCCGCGCAATCTCGAAAATGCAAGCACGGCATCCTTGAATGAACGACATCACACCACACTTATTCTGTTTCGGCCTTGGTTACAGCGCCGGTTGGCTGGCGCGTGAGCTGCAAGCTCAAGGCTGGCGCGTCACCGGCACCCACCGCCCGGGCGACGATAACACCGCGGGCAACCTGGTGTTTGATCGTGATACCCCATTGGAAGATTTTGATGCCGCGTTTGACGGCGTCACCCATGTGTTGTTGTCGGTGCCGCCCGATGGTGCAGGCGATCCGGTGTTGGATGTGCACGGTGACGATTTGGCGCGCCATGCAAAACAAATTCAGTGGATGGGCTATCTGTCCACCGTCGGCGTTTACGGCGATACCGGCGGCAAGCCGGTGGGGGAGACTTCACGCTTGCTGCCGACCCAAGAACGTTCGCGCTTTCGCGGTTTGGCGGAAACCCGCTGGCAAAATTTGGCGGCGCGCAGCCAATTGGCGTTTCATGTGTTTCGCTTGGCGGGCATTTATGGTCCGGGGCGCAGCGCCTTGGACAAGGTGCGCGCGGGCCGCACGCAACGCATTTCGTCCCCCGGCCACTTGTTTTCACGCATTCATGTGGCCGACATCGCCAATGTCTTAAAGGCATCGATGGCCAAACCCCGCCCCGGTGGGGTCTACAATGTCTGCGATGATGAACCGTGTGAACCCAGCGATGTGATCAAATTCGCCTGTGAATTGTTGAACGCTCCGGTGGCTGATGCCATCGCGTTTGAAGATGCGCTGGCCACCATGTCACCCATGGCACAAAGTTTTTGGGCCGACAATCGCTTGGTGATGAACGATCGAATCAAGTACGAGTTGGGCGTGAAATTGGACTATCCCGACTACAAATCCGGCCTCCAGGCGGTGTTGGCGCTGGAAGACCTATAACGGGGGCTGGCTCTAAATCACCACCGTCTCAAATTTATCTTCAGCGGCGTTGTAGCTCGACAACTGGCCTTCGGCGATGTCCAGATACCAGCCGTGAATTTGCAGGGTTTTGGCCTCGACGCGTTGGCGGATGAACGGGAAGGTCATGAGATTTTCCAACGACACCAGCACCGCTTGGCGTTCGCAGCAGCGATCCAGCTCTTCGCCTTCGGCCGTGGGGTTTTTGGCTTTGGCCATGTCGTAGGCCTTGTTGACGATGGAGGTCCATGACGGCACGAAGCGCCCCGCCACCGGGTTGCCTTCTTGGCCCTGGACCATGGCTTTGACACCCGAACAATGGGCATGTCCGAAGACGATCACGTGTTCAACGTCCAGTTGTTCGACGGCAAATTCCAACGCCGCAGATGTCCCGTGGTAGGAAATTTCGCCGTCTTCAGGTTCTTCGTACGGCGGCACTAGGTTGGCGACGTTGCGAATGGCAAAAATGTCGCCCGGGTCGGCTTGCAAGACAATGGCCGGATCAACCCGGCTGTCGGCGCACGCGATCATGACAATTTTTGGTTTTTGGCCTTCCCGGACCAAGCGCCGATAAAGGTCTTTACGTTGGGAAGAATAGCGCTCGCGAAAATGGGTGAAACCAAAAATTAGTTTGTTGAGTATGGCCGTCATGTGTGTTTTTCCCCTGTGCCTTCAATATCTTTTAACATATTTTCCAGGGTTCGGGTGAGGCGCTTCAAATCATGGTTTTCAGACAGGCGGTGGTCACCATTTTTCACAAACTGGATTTCCACGTCTTCTGATACCAGGACATCGTGGATTTTAAGGGCGGTTTGCCACGGAACATCTGTGTCTTTCATGCCTTGAATTAAGCGCACCGGCAGTTGAATGTTCAGCGGGTCGCGCAGCAGTAGGTGGGTCCTGCCGTCTTCGATCAGCCGCTTGGTGATGATGTAAGGCTCGCTGGGGTCGTAATCACACGGCAGTATCACCTGGCCATCGCGCTCCATCTCGACGCGTTGCTCGGCGTTCAGTTCGCTACACATCAAATCTTCGGTGAAATCAGGTGCGGCGGCCAGGCCAACCAAAGCGCGCAATCGTTCGGGCCGCTCAAGTGCCACCAACAACATGATCCAGCCGCCCATGGAACTGCCGACCAAAATTTGCGGACCCTCGGTCAAATGATCCAAAACATACACGGCATCTTGGGCCCAATCGCCGATGCAGCCGTCTTCAAAGGTACCCGATGATTGGCCATGGCCGCGATAATCAAATCGCAAAAAACTGCGGCCATGGGCCTGACACCAGCTTTCCAGCGCCAAGGCCTTGGTGCCGTCCATATCGGATTTGAAGCCACCCAAAAAAACACCCCAGTGGGTTTGTTAGGATTTGTGCCTGGGCTATGATGGTAGGCGATGCGCGCGCCGTCTTCACGGGTGGTGAATTGCGGGGACTTATTGGAAGGGGCTTGCATTTCCCTGGACACCTATTCTATGACCTGCAACCATTGTTTTGCCGTGTGAGGCGATTCACAGTCAGTCTATTCAAAATATGAATATCTAAAATACGGCCAACTTAATTAAGGGGCAATGAGCATTAAGCGAAACCATAACATTCTTCGGTCGCCAGCAAATCGCTCACCGGATACGCCCGCTGGGGGGGGTGAAAACTCACCCGGCAAGAGCGCGCCCGTGACCATTTTGCAGGTGCTGCCAGCAC
>JAESUA010000238.1 GCA_016763255.1 Magnetovibrio sp.
CGCGCGCCCTGCTCAACAACCCTAGCATCCTCATTCTTGACGAGCCGACAGAAGGCTTGGCCCCGGTCATCGTGCGCGAGATCGTCGATACCATGCGCGAAATCAAAGAAAGTGGCATGCCGATTTTGCTGGTCGAACAGAACCTACGCGTCTGTGAAATTCTGGCCGATCGCCATTATGTGGTGGAACAGGGCCAGGTCATTTATGAGGCCGACCACGACACCTTCTTGTCTCCAGATGCGGATCAAGTGAAGCAAAAATATTTGGCCGTCTGATCGCGCCCTAAGAACACTCAAGGTTATTAAAGACCCGTGACATGAAAGATCACCCGATGAGCAACATAAAAATCGATGAAGCGCGCCTGTGGGACAGCCTGATGACGCACGCCAAGATCGGCGGCACACCAGACGGTGGCATTTGTCGTCAGGCCTTGACCGATGAAGACCGTGCCGGACGCGATCTGTTCTGCCAATGGTGCCGTGATGCCGGACTAGAGATCTCGATCGATAAAGTGGGCAACATTTTTGCCATCCGTCCAGGTCTGGACAATACCCTGGACCCGGTGGCCTTCGGTTCTCACCTCGACACCCAACCGACCGGTGGCAAATTCGATGGCATCCTTGGGGTGCTGGGCGGCCTGGAGGTTATGCGCGCCCTCAATGACGCCAACTACCAAACCCGACGCCCCCTGCTGGTCGCCAGTTGGACCAACGAAGAAGGCGGACGCTTTCCCCCGGCGATGTTGGCCAGCGGCGTGTACAGCGGAAAATTCAGCTTGGATTACGCCAACGATTTGACCGACAGTGAAGGCGTGCGCTTTGGCGACGCGCTCAAAGACATCGGCTATGTCGGCGAGGAAACGGTTGGCGAACGCACCTTCCACAGCTATCTGGAACTGCACGTCGAACAAGGCCCGGTGCTGGAAGATGAAAGCACCGAAATTGGCGTGGTGAACGGAGTTCAAGGCATGAGCTGGCATAAACTCACGGTCAAGGGCCGGGAATCTCACGCCGGCACAACACCGATGCCTTCGCGGCTTGACGCCATGGCTGCGGCCAACCGCATCATCAGCGTGTGTTACGAGCAAGCCAATGCAATCGTCGATGCCAAAGCCACCATCGGCATCATCGAAGCCCAACCCGCATCCCCCAACGTGATCCCTCACACCGTCAACTTCACGGTCGATCTGCGCCATCCCCAAGACACTGTCCAGCAAGGCCTCGTTAGAAAAATGCTCGATGCCACCGCAATCGAAAGCGAGATCGGATTTACCATTTCCCATGAGGAAGTGTTCCGCTCCCCGGCCCTGCACTTTGACCAAGGCTGCATCGATATCGTGCGCAAGGTGGCGACCGATTTGGGATATTCACATCGCGACATCGTCAGCGGCGCAGGACACGACGCCGTTTATGTCAGTGACGTGTGTCCAACCGGCATGATCTTTGTGCCCTGCGAAGACGGTATCAGCCACAACTCCATTGAATCCATCACCCCAGCCCAGGCCCGTGCGGGAGTCGAGATTTTGCTCGGCGCCGCCATTCGCTTAGCGGAGTAAGACTACATGAGCAACAAAACCGATCTGTGTTTTATGTCAATTGCCCAACTGACGAATTTGTTCGCCAAGAAGGCCGTTTCGCCGGTCGAGGTCTGCACGGCCGTGCTGGCGCGTATCGAGGCGGAAAACCCGACCTATAATGCAATCTGTTTCGTTGACCACGAAGGCGCACTGGACTCAGCACGTGCTTCCGAAGCCCGCTGGCGGCGCGATATTCCGCTTGGTCCGCTTGATGGCATTCCCACCACCATCAAGGATTTGGTGCTCACCAAGGGCTGGCCAACATTGCGCGGCAGCCGCACCGTGGACCCCAAGGGGCCCTGGGACGAAGACGCCCCATCGGTCGACAAACTGCGCGCCGCCGGGGCGGTATTGGTCGGCAAAACCACCACCCCGGAGTTTGGCTCCAAAGGTGTCACCGACAATATTTTGACCGGCATCACACGCAATGCTTGGAACCCCGATCGCACCTCCGGCGGAAGTTCCGGCGGCGCAGCGGTGGCGGCAGCACGCGGGTTTGGGGTCTTGCACCTGGGCTCAGATGGAGCCGGGTCGGTGCGCATTCCGGCGGCCTTTAACGGTATTTTCGGCCTTAAACCAACCTTCGGGCGGGTGCCGGCCTATCCCTTAAGCCCGATGGGCACGGTGTCGCATTTGGGTCCCATGACCCGGACCGTTGCCGACGCCGCCCACATGCTCAATGTGATGGTCAAACCCGATGATCGCGACTGGTACGCCCTGCCACCGCAAAACATCGATTATCATGAAGAACTCGACACCCCATTGTCCGGCCTGCGCATCGCCTATTCCAAAGATTTGGGCTATGCCGAGGTTGACCCAAAGGTTGCCGAGGTCTGCGCAGCAGCAGCACGACGGTTCGAAGAACTGGGTGCACAAGTGGATGATATCGAAGGCCCGCTCACTGAAGACCCGGTGTGGATCACCGATGTGTTATGGTTTAATGCCATCACCAAAATCACCGAAAACATGTCGGCCCAAACCATCAAGTCCATGGATACCCTGCAACAAGCGATGCTGGAACACGCCCAAAGCGTCAGCGTCAAAGATTTGCGTGATGCCAATTCGGCCCGTGAAACAATGGCCCTGCGCCTCACCCAGGTGCACCGCAATTACGATTTGTTGCTGAGCCCGGCGATGCCGCGCACGGCATTTGCCGCCGGACAGTTCAATCCCTGGGGCAGCGAAAAACCCCAAGACTGGATCCGCTGGTCATCGTTCACCTATCCGTTCAATTTATCCCAGCAACCGGCGGCAACCTGTCCGTGCGGCTTTGATGACGACGGCCTGCCCATTGGCTTGCAAATCGTCGGGCGCAAATACGATGACCATTTGGTGCTGCGTGCAGCCAAGGCATTTGAGGACATCGCAAAGATTTCCACAGTCGTGCCCTAGTCATCAAACGCAGCGTTAACGCATTGTATCGCCCTCAAGCCGCGCCGCAATCTGGCCGCGGGGTGATAGCATCAAGGTGACCAATTTAGAGTCTTGCGGCGGCCATGTCGTAACCGGTTCTTAAAGCCTTCATATTCAAATCGCGAAACTTCGGTGGGGTCATGGAGCCCACCGCCGATTCCAAGCTTTCGCGTGAACACAGCTCGCCCAATCCGGCCAATACGCCCAGGGCGATGACGTTGGCGATGCGCACGTTGCCGAGTTTAATCGCCGTTTCGGTGATCGGCAGCGCCAACACCTTAAAATCACCCCGGGGTGGTTCCGGCGTCAGTTTGACATCCGTGATGACGGTGCCGCCCGGTCGCATCACTTCGGCCGCACCCTTGATCGCAATCTGGTCCAAGATCAGCATATAGTCCACGGCGCTGGCCAACGGATAGTCGGGAATGTCGCTGCCGATGACCAGGTCCGAACGGCTCATGCCGCCCCGCGATGTGGGCTCGTAACTTTGCGACTGGGCGACGTTTTTGCCTTCGTCGGTGAAAGCGCGTGAGAGTATTTTGGCGGAAAGTTGCAGCCCCTGCCCGCCCGAACCGGAAAGGCGGATTTCAATTTCGTCGCTCATTTTGCGCTTCCTTTTGCCCGATGTGCCGCACGATAAGTTTCTCCGTATTCGGCCCGATCCGTCTGCGCCAACACCCCGGTCGGCAAGAAATTGGGGCGGAACGGCTCATCGACAATATTGCCGCCATAGGAATCCGGCCGCATGGTGCTTTTTTGCGTGAGAATCATTTCGGCTGAATTACCAAGATCATTTTTGCGGCCGAACACCTCGGTGCAATCGGACATGATCTCGACAAAGGAAAAGCCTTTGTGCTTGATGGCATCGCGGATCATGTTTTTCAGCGATGGCGTTTGAATGGTCAACTCACGCCCGACAAAACTGGCCCCTGCGGCTTCGGCCAATTTACAGGCATCGAACACCGCCTCGGTATTGCCCAGCGGCGTGGTGGTGGTGTATCGATCCGCGCTGGTGGTCGGTGAAACCTGACCACCAGTCATGCCGTAGACTTCGTTGTTGAGCATCAAACAGGTGATGTCGAGATTGCGCCTTGAGGCATGGATCAAATGATTGCCGCCGATGGCCAAACAATCACCGTCACCGGTGATGACGATAACGTGCAAATCGGGGCGCGCCAATTTTAAGCCGGTGGCATAGGCCAAGGGCCGGCCGTGCGTGGTGTGAAAGGTATTGGCATCCACATACGCACCAAGTCGCCCGGAACAGCCAATACCGCACACGATGGCGAGCTTATTTTTATCGATACCCAATTCATGCACCGCCCACACCATGGCGCGAAGCGCAATGCCATGACCGCAGCCGGGACACAAGAAGTGCGGGAACAGACCTTCGCGCAAATATTCCATCGGGTTGAAGGCAAGATCTTCGCCGGTGGCATCACATTTGATTTTAGTTTGAGACATATCAGGCGATCCCCTCGATGGTGCTGAGAATATCAGCAGGCGTGATGTGTTCACCGTCGTAACGGTTGAGGCCTTGAACCCGGTCTCGCCCGGCGAGGCGTTCAATTTCCAAAACCAGTTGGCCGGCATTCATTTCCGCCACCACAATGTGCCTGGCTTTTGAGGCCGCCGCCAACAAGGCTTGTTCGGGAAACGGCCACATGGTGATGGGCCGAAACAATCCGACCTTGATGCCTTTGTCGCGCGCGTCATGCACGGCGCTCCGAGCGGCGTGAGAGGTGATGCCGTAGGCGACGATTAAGATATCGGCGTCTTCGGTGTCCATGGCCTCAAAACATTCGACGATGTCTTTGTTGTGTTCCAGCTTGCCATACAAACGGCTCAAAACGCGGTTTGCGGTATCGGGATCTTGGGTCGGAAAACCGTCTTCGCCATGGGTCAGGCCGGTGGTATGGGTGCGATATCCATCGCCCGGTCGTGTCATCGGCGGAACCATGTCGTCGTCGGGCTGATAGGGCAAATAGTCATCCGCCTCACCCGCGGCCCATTTGCGTTCATGGAGCTCAATTTCTTGCGCCCCGGCCACATCGACGGTTTCCACCAAATGGCCGATGGTCTCATCATAAAGCACCACCACCGGGGTGCTCAGGCGTTCCGCCAGATTAAATGCACGAATGGTTTGTTGGTAGATTTCGTTTACCGAGGCGGGGGTCAAAACGATGATCGGATGATCGCCGTGGGTACCCCAGCGCGCCTGCATGATATCGCCTTGGGCCGGGCGGGTCGGCATGCCGGTGCTGGGTCCACCACGCATAACGTTAACCACCACGCAGGGCACTTCGGTCATAACTCCGTAGCCAATATTTTCTTGCTTGAGCGAAAAGCCTGGACCACTGGTCGCGGTCATCACCTTGGCCCCGCCCATAGAAGCGCCCAAGATAGCCCCCATGGAGGCAATTTCGTCTTCCATCTGCACGAACACACCATCGACCTTGGGAAGTTCAAGGGACATGCGTTCGGCAATTTCACTCGATGGTGTGATCGGATAACCGGCATAAAAGCGGCATCCTGCGGCCACGGCGGCAAGCGCACAGGCATGATTGCCCTGCAAGTTTTCTCGTTTGTTTGTGGAGGTCTGGTTTGACATGGGATTCCTTACGCGCAGGCCGCAGCGGCTTCTGGTGTACGATAAACGGTGATGGCAAGATCGGGGCACAGCCACTCACAAATGCGGCACCCGGTGCAGCGATCCGGTGCACTCAAAATCGCTTTAAGATTTTCATCCAATTGCAGGCACCGTTCCGGGCACATCTTGACGCAAATATCACAGCTTTTGCACCACGCCGGATTGATGTCGAGGTGGACAAAATCGTGGGCATCATACGGTGCCTTGGTCGGAACTGTCGGCACCGCGTGTTCGGAACGCAAATGTCGTGCGGCATCATCCGGGCTGTCTTTTACCTTCAAGGCCCAATCACGGCCCTGATCGAAAGCCTTCATGTTGATGTCGATGGTCTTGGGCGGAACGAAACTTGAAATCACATTGCGCCAGTCATCGGCCTGGAATTCCAAAGCCGTGGACAACACCCCCAACAAAACCGTATTAGCGGCGCGATCATTGCCCAATTCACGGGCAATGCCGGTGGCGTCCATGGCATAACCGTCATTGATGTGGGCGAGAATTTCATCAGGGGTTTCGCGTGAATAACCAACCTCGGCAGAACGTTTGCGGCTGAGACATGCAAACGGCGGCACGATATGCTGGGTATCTGAAATAAATGTCCCGTCATTGGGTTTCAAGAAATTAACCCAGCGCAAGGCTTCGGCCCATTCCAAGGCAACCAAGATATCCGCGCCCCCCTTGGGGATCGTCGGCGACCACACACTTTCACCAAAACGCACGTGGCTGAACACACCGCCACCGCGCTTGGCCATACCGTGCACTTCGCTCTGTTTGACTTGGAAACCCTGTTGTTGACACAAGGTTGCGAGAATTTTGGACACCAAAATCACGCCCTGGCCGCCAACACCGACGATGAGCACATTTTTAGGTTCACTGGATGAAGTCATCTTGTTCATGGGAGATCCTTATGCCGCTGTCAGACTTTGACAGGGACCATGCTATCGCTGGGGCAAACCTGGGCGCACAGCGCGCAGCCGATACAGGTGGTGGGGTCGATTTTGACCTTGTGACGGCCGTCGAACCATTCATCTGACCACGAAATCGATGGACAGCCGACGTTCATGCACGATTGGCATGCGGTACAGTTTTGAGCTTTCACCATCAAGGCAGGTCCCTTGATTTTGACCGGATCGATGACGCACGGACGATCCGAAATCAACACCGATACGCCCTTAAAATCGATTGCCTCACGCAGGCCTTTGTACATCGCGCCGAGATCGTACGAATCAACCGTTCGCACCCACTGCACGCCAATCGCGCGGCACAAATCTTCGTAATTAATCTTGTGGGTTTTTTCGCCCCGCAAGGTGATCCCGGTGCCGGGATGGTTCTGACCACCGGTCATGGCAACGATGTGATTGTCCAGCAACATCACCGTGATGTTGGCGTTGTTGTAAACCGCGTCCATCAACGGCGGCAGTCCCGCATGCAAGAACGTGGAATCGCCAATGGTCGCGATAATCGGCTTGGTTTCGGTTCCGGCTTTGGACATGCCGACCGCATTGGCGATGCTCGATCCATGGAGACGCAGGTGTCGATGGCCTGCAGCGGTTTCACCGCCGCCAAGGTGTAGCAGCCGATATCACCGCAAACCCGGGCTTCGGTTTGGCGCACCGACAAATAGGTCGAAGTGTGCGGGCAGCCCGGGCATAAAACCGGCGGGCGCACGGTCGGATCAAGATCAATGATATCCGCCCCCTTGCCTTCATCCGGCAGCACTCCGGCTTTGACGAACCCATCACGCACAGATTCGGATGATTGCTCACCCATGCGCGAGAAGAAGGCTTTGCCCTCGACCTTGATGTCCCAGACCTTGAGCTGGTTTTCGATCACCGGCTCGAGTTCTTCGACCACGATCACGCGATCGACACTGGCGGCAAAATCGCGAATGGTTTTTTGAGGAAGCGGATACGATCCTGCCAACTTCAAGATCGACGCATCGGGCAGCACTTCTTTGACATAACTGTACGACATGCTGGTCGTGATCACGCCGATTTTGGTGTCTCCACGTTCCACCTTGGTCAGCGCAGAGGTTTCGAAATAATCCGCAACGGCGTCTTCACGCTCAAGCAGCGCCGCATGACGCACCCTTGCATGGGTCGGCAGCATGACATTTTTTTGTGGGTTTTCATTAAACGGACGAGGCGGCACGTCAACACGTTCACCTAAGGCGACGGGGCTGCGGGTATGGCTCAACCTTGTGGTCGAACGCAAAATCACAGGGGTGTCGAACTGTTCGGAAATATCAAAAGCGACTTTGGTGAAATCGAGCGCTTCTTGGGCATCGGAGGGTTCCAAAACCGGCACCATGGCAAAACGTGCAAACAGCCGGGTGTCTTGTTCGTTTTGCGAACTGTGAATGCCCGGATCGTCACACACAACGATGACCAAGCCACCGTTGACGCCAATGTAGGTTTGGCTCATCAACGCATCAGAGGCGACGTTCAGCCCCACGTGTTTCATCACCGCTAGCGAGCGCACGCCTTGGAACGAACCGCCGATGGCGACGTCTAGGGCGACCTTTTCATTGGTCGACCATTGGGCGTGGATGTCCTCTTTGGGGTATTTGTTTACGGCCTCAAGGATCTCGGTGCTGGGGGTGCCGGGATATGCAACGGCTACGCGAACTCCGGCCTCCCAGGCCCCTTGGGCGATCGCTTCATTGCCCATCAAAGGTTTGACTTCTGCACTCGCACTTGGCGCAGTGGCGGTGTTGTTTTTTGTGTTCACTTGGTGATTCCCCTACCAGCCTGTCAGGCTGTTTCGCACGTGCCCAGTTGGAACCCAAAAAAAATGTTACCCACTACATTTTAACTAGGCATGGCTGAATTGATCGAACGACTAGCCTCTGAGGTCAAGTATTTTTCACAATAACCTTCAAAATTGAAACTTTAATTCGTAACCGCTCATACCCACCCAAACAAGCATCTATCATCCGTACACTCCACCGCCTTTTTTCACCCTGTTTGGAATGACCACAATGTGCATAAGGTTTCTCTTGGAGAAACAGCCATTTTGGTCTTAGACTTCCCGCCGTTACAGCCTACCAACACGAGGTGGCATACAATTATGAGGCGATTTTGGAGGACTTCATGAAACAAAAAACAATGATAACAGTCGGTGGATTTTTTTGTGCCAGCGTCATGGCACTGGCTGCCACAATCAGCCCTGCCATGAGTGCGGAGACCATCAAAATCGGCTCTTTTTTGGCCGT
Organism: Magnetovibrio sp.; assembly: GCA_016763255.1. Lineage (GTDB taxonomy): Bacteria > Pseudomonadota > Alphaproteobacteria > Rhodospirillales > Magnetovibrionaceae > Magnetovibrio. The sequence continues at coordinate 8,851 of JAESUA010000238.1, forward strand.
CACCGGGGGCGCTTCGTTCCTGGGTGAGCCGGAAAAGAAGACCCTGGAAATGTACGTTGAACAGATCAACGCCAATGGCGGTGTGCTCGGCAGACAACTGGAACTGATCGTTTATGATTCCGGCGGCAACCCTAAAAAAGCGGTGCCGTTTGTCAAACGCCTGATCAATAACGACAAGGTCGGTATCATCCTCGGCGGATCGACGACCGGTGCAACCATGGCCGTGATTCCAATTGTTCAAAAAGCTGGCATACCGTTCATTTCGTTCGGCGGCGCGGGCGTCATCACCAGCCCGGTTAAAAAATGGGTTTTCAAAACCCCGCACACCGACACCTTGGCGGTGCAAAAAATATTTGGTGACATGAAGGCCAAGGCCATCACCAAAACCGGCCTGCTTTCGGGCAGCGGCGGGTTTGACAAGTCATGCCGCAAACAAGC
>JAESUA010000239.1 GCA_016763255.1 Magnetovibrio sp.
ATCGCGCGGCCGGGCATAATCCAACAACAAATGCACCACGTCATTGGCCCGATCGATCTCATGAACGATGATCTCCATCAATTCACTGCGTCTGGGGTCTTCTTCTTTTCGCGATAAGGCTTGCACGGTGGTTTTTATGATCGCTAAAGGATTGCGAATTTCATGCGCCACACCGGCTGAAAATTGCCCCAATACGGCTCGACGCTCGGATTCTGCCACGCTGCGAAAGAGGCGCTTCAACCTGAGGCGCATGCGCTCTTGCGCCAGCGCCAGATAACCAATTTCGGCGGTGCCTTCGACATCCAGCGGCGTATCAAAATCACCGCTGGCCACCCTGTCCGCACCTTGGATGAGGGGAGTTATTTGGCGATTGATCCGGTTGGACAAATGTTTTGAAAGGAGAATGACGCAAATACCTGCGGCAAAAGCCAAAAGTATCAGACCGAACCGGGCTTGTTCCAAGGGAGACAGAAGCGGGTCACCCAGCCACACAAGGCGAATGCGCCAACCTGGCAAAAGCTCGTCGCCTATCACGTCTTTATGCGATTGATATGGGGCTGAAACAGTGCCAATGGGTGTCAAATAGGCCCCCCCAGGCTCCTGTAACAATGGAGACTGAAGGCCCGGAAGTTCGAGATCACGAATTTGATCGACAAAACTGGTTAAGCGCAGCACCAAACCGACCCAAGCGCCACTCTCGTTTTGTGCAGAACCAGAAATATGCAACCGCAAAACCATCCACCCTGGGCGCTCATTATTGGGTAAAATAGGCCCGAGAACCTCCGCCTCCTCAATCGGCGTAACAGACAGATCATCCAATGAAACATCGGCGCGCAAAGCCCGGGTCATATACCAAAAAGGTTCGCTGTCTTGCATGCGCTGAAAAACCACCCCATAGATAAAGGGGCTATCGAGTTGCTGCAGAAACAGCTCATCAATCGCTTGAGGACGTAATTGTGTTTGGCTTGTCTGTGACAGCAATTCAGAGACCCCAGGCTGATCAACCAAGGCCTGCAATTCATAGACTCTTTCTTGTAAAAAAGTCCGCAACAAATTTTCGGAAGAGACCAGCCGCGCATTGGTCTGGCTTTCCACCACTTGATCAAGCGCACGGACATAAAGTGTATCGTAAAAGATCGCCACCAAACTTAAGGGAAGCAAGGCAATCAACAAGGAGCTAAATAAATACCGCCGAGCGAGACTGGCACCCCTGAAGTAATGAGAGCTCATATCAGAACCACCCAATTTGTTTGTATTGATGCCCATTGTACTGGCGTGTCTTCGTTGGTGTTAAGTCTATTTTTTCATATAGCACCGCATGGCGCAGTGTCAGATGAAAAATGCTTATGACCCTAGGTTGCAGGTAAGCACATATATAGCTTCTATAGCTCCGGCCGGAGCGCGAAACACACCGTTCAATCGATCAGACCAACTCTCATTGCATGGCGGGTTAATTCTGCGATTGAGTGCAGGTCGAGTTTTTCCATTATCCGGCTGCGGTGAGTTTCCACGGTCTTGGGGCTGATATCGAGGGTCTTGGCAATTTCTTTGTTCGTATTGCCCTCAGCAATCGAGGTCAAAACCAACCGTTCACGCTTGGAGAGTTTGCGATTGTTGTTTGCAGAACAAGTCAACGACGGTGCCACCCTGGGGCTGTTCGACAGCTGTTTCTCGGCAATCGTAACAACCACCGACACCAAGTTTTCAAATGCATTGTCTTTCAAGACATAGCCTGCCACATCAACCGATCTGGCTTCATATATAAGCGAGGGGTCATCGTGCATGGTCAAGAGCACCACCTTACACGGCAGTTTCTCTTGTTTGATTTTCTCAGCGATTTCGATGCCGTTTAATCCTGGCATCCGAAAATCAAGGACGGCGATATCCGGCTGTTCTTGTTGGATCAAGTCCCAGGCTTCTAGACCCGTGCCGACATCGGCGATGATCTCTAGATTTGGCGTACCCTCCAACAAGCTGATAAGGCCTTGGCGAAAAATTGTATGATCGTCAGCAAGTATGACTCGAACCATCTACCCTCACCCTCACCCTCAAATTGATACTTGTGCCCTCAGCATCGCTGAGGATATTGAACTCTCCACCAAGCACGCAGGCCCGTTCCTTCATGAGGGTCAAACCAATGCCCTCGCTTTGGTTATCCAGGCAAAATCCAATGCCTTGATCTTTGACGTTCATCGAAACGTAATCATCTTGGTCTTTGGCTAAGGTCACTTCAATGACATTGCTGCGGGAGTGTTTTATGGCGTTGTTGAGGGCTTCTTGAAAAATAAGAAACGCATGTTCCTTATGGTGACGTTCAAGCACCAACGGTCCAGACGAAATATCTGTTGAGATCGTCAGGCCGGAATATCGGGCCAATTTTAGACAATGCGAGGCGATGGCCTTATCCAAACTCAACCGGTCCAATAAAACCGGCCGCAATTCCGTCGTAATATGGCGCAGTTGCATAATCGCCGCAGCGATTTCATCGAGAACTTTTGAAACATCCTCTGACACAATACCCACGCCATCTTTCACTCGCGCATTGATCATTTTTAAGCCGAGGTTGGCTGCCTGCAACGACTGACCAATGCCGTCATGAAGCTCACCAGCGATTTTTTCACGTTGCCGAATATCCAAATCCTCTTCAAGGCATTTCATCTCGTCCTGGGCTTTTTTACGCCGGTTCATTTCCTCGATGAGATCATGGCTGGCCTGTTCAAGTTGCGAATAATTTTGGTCAAGCTTAACGGACATGGCGTTGAACGCTTGGTACATGTCACCAATCTCGTTATCGCGCTCGACTTCAAATTGTTGCCCCCAATTTTCTTGATCAAAATCCACCATCGCGTTTCGCAGACGCAGGACAGGTTGCACGACCACTCGGGACAAGACCGCATTCAGCATAATAAAAACAGCAAGAAACAAAACCAATAATACAGAAATGAATACGACAACCATATTCATCATGTATGTGTTGAATTCTTTAAGGCTATAACATATTTCAATATATCCAAATACTTCACCAGCAAAGGATATACTGGCCGCGTACACAACGGCCTCTTCTCCATTTGAGCTCTTAATTTGAAATGACGAACCATTTCTAAGCTTACCCATTTCAAACTTGGACATGCGTTGCCTGAGTAAATCACCCGCATTGACCCAAAGGGCACCATCTGGCTTAAACACCAATACCGAAAAAATATTTTTTGATTTTTCAATTTCTAGCAGCGCCGAATACATCGAAGCCGCCTGCCCAGAAAACAATTCATTGGCCAGGTTTTCGCTAGCGGCACGCACAATTGTTTCAAGTAAGTACTTTGTTTGATTTATATGGGCTTCGCGATAGCTGTCATACGTATACTTGAAGATCCCAATGAAAGACATGGTCATGACAAAACTGGCGAGAACAATCACCTTACCAATGTCGCCGCGAATGCCCGCGTAGCTTTTGGGTGAAAGCCAGCCAAATCGCCCCATCAGTTGTCGACCTCATTCACGGCACAACACTTAAAAACACCAACGAGACTTTTTTGGCCATTTTCGAAACGCGTAAAAACGATATCCTTATTTTTGGGGTCACCGAATTGATCAAAGGTGATTTCCCCGGTTCCGCCTTGAAAACCACGCACACCTTGCAGACCTTTTTGGACGGCCTTTCGCCCTTCACCTGCCGCAGACCTCACCACTGCGGCAAGCAAATTGACAGCATCATAAGTCAGCACCGTCCCGGTACTCATGATTTTCTGCTGTCCGTATTCAAGGTGATACGCTTCAAGAAATTTTGTACTGAATGGCGTATCCACATCACGGTGCCAATGGTCCGTACTGAGCTGCCCTTCGATCGCTTCCCCACCATATTCGAACATAGATGCACCCCAGCCATCACCCCCTAAAAACTGAGCCTTAATGCCCATCTTTCTGGCTTGGCGGATCAACCACGCACTGCGTTTGGTGTATCCAGGGATAAAGATGATATCAAAAGAGTGCTCTTTTACGGCTTTCAACAGCGATGAAAAATCGATTGTTGTGCGACGGTAATGTCCGCGCCAAACCACGCGGCCACCGTTGCGTTCATAACTTTGAGTGAAGTGATTCGCCAAAATAGAACTGTATTCTTCGCTCACATTTTCCAAGATAATGGCATGCTTCAGTTTGAGGGACCGGGCAGCAAATTCGCCCAGCGCCTTGCCCTGGAACTCATCATTGAAACCAATACGAAAAATTTGATTACCCGTTTTGGTAATGTCGGGATGGGTCGAATAGGGCGTAACCATGGGCATGCCCCCTTGTTGCGCCACTTCGGCTGCGACCAATGAGCGCGAACTCCGTCCAGCTCCAATCATGGCGACGGCACGCGTCTTCAAAATCATAGATGCGGCATTTCGGGCACCAATATCCGTGCCATAGTTATCGACGAAAAGAAGTTCTAACGGTCGCCCCCGCAGACCGCCCTGGGCATTAATAATTTTGGCCGCAAGTTTTGCCCCCGCGACGATGCCCCGATCACCCGCATTTTCGATCCCGGTCAACGCCACGTTAACGGCAAAGATCACAGGCTCGGCCGCAAGGGCCGAGGACGATACAAAAAACATCAAACAAACTAAAAGTCGTACTAATCGACCATACATTGCGCGCCCCAATAACATTCACAACCGTGCTCAACTTAATCACTGGTAGCACGAGAGTAAACTGACTTAACACCGTAAATAGGCGCAAATAGCCAACATTGGGTGGGGCAATCATCCACTAAAATTGCCACCTTAC
>JAESUA010000240.1 GCA_016763255.1 Magnetovibrio sp.
GCTCGACAACGACATCGTAGGTCTCGGCAACACCAATACGAAATTCATCAACAGTAACCGGCTCGATATTCTGACCATCAGTAGCAACAACCGTCATTTTCAACCCAGGGATACGCACGTCAAACAATGTCATGGATGAGCCATTGATAAAACGCAAACGCACTTTCTCACCACGCTTAAAGAGGCCAACCCAACCTTCATCAGGTGTCACACCATTCATCAAATAGGTGTAGGTATAACCTGTCACATCGGATATATCAGTCTCACTCATCCGCATCTGATTCCACATGGAACGATCATTCCATGTCTGCGCAACGCCTTTGTCTTTAATATCTCGCCAGACGTCACTTACCGTGCGCTCACGAAAGTTGTAGTAGTGGCTAAGCTTTTTCAATTTGGCATAGATATCTTGCGGATCTTCATCAGACCAATCCGATAACATAACCACATAGTCTCGATCATAGCTGACGGGGTCTGGCTCCTTAGGATCAATAATGATGGCACCATACATACCTGTCGGCTCTTGGAATCCCGAATGACTGTGGTACCAATAGGTGCCGCTTTGATTAATATCAAACTGATATTCAAAGGTTTCACCCGGCTTAATGCCTCCAAAACTAAGCCCTGGCACGCCGTCCATATCTGTTGGCAAAATAATGCCATGCCAATGAATAGAGCTATCTTCTGCAAGGTTGTTTTTCACTCTCAACGTGACTCGCTCGCCCTCGCGCCAGCGTAAAATAGGCGCGGGCACCGAACCATTGACGGCAGTGGCCATACGATTTTTACCCGTGAAGTTAACGGGTTGATAGCCGACATTAAGGTCAAATTCCCTCCCTCGCAGAGTCGTTGGTCCTATACGGCTTTGGGGCGATGCTAACGACAATGTCGAGCCCAGCCCCAAACTTAACAACGCACCACTCGCAGCAACGCCGGTAACAAAACGGCGGCGGGATATCGAGAGTGGATTCAATAAACCCACCCTTTCCGAACTATTTTTCATTTCATACCTCTCGAATCACATTTCTCACAATTTGGCGAGTTCGCATTGGTCGTTCGCGCCAATATGTTCATAGACCTATATGCTCGTATACAACGTCACCACCGTCTTTGCTTAGCAAAAAGACATCGTATTCATCGTGCCGACTGCCCATCTCCATCCCAGGACTACCCGCAGGCATGCCGGGAACGGCTAGACCAATAGCATTCGGAGGAGGATTAGCGAGGAATCGCTGAATAATATCTGCGGGAATATGGCCTTCAAATACATAGCCATCTTTTGAAACAGCCGTATGGCAGGACTGGTAACGAGGAGAAATCCCCTTATCAGACTTTAATTTATTCAAATTTGCAGGGTGATGCACTGAAGTCTCGAAGCCGGAAGCCTCGATATGATCAACCCACTTCTTACAACAATTACAGGTTCGGCTTTTATAGACATCCAGCGATATTTTTTCGACTGACGACTCTTCGACGGCTGGCATATTGACGAGTTCAGCATTATCCGAACATGCGGCAACACTGACCAACAAAATGATGGATACTAACCATCGCATTTTTCTAACATACGGTTCCATGATAACTCCCATAGAGAATTGAGGCCCTTTCAGGCTTTCTAATTGGGAGTTTTAAGACTCCCGCTAACGTATAACGGTCAAGGCGCGCTGAATTTCAGGCGCACTTACCCTTTATTAGCGGGTAATAGGGGGACGAAAGAGAGAAACAGCTAGCTGGTTTGCAGCCAACTCATTGTGATGGCTTGCCAATGAGACAACCCCGGTTACGAATAGAGATTGAGCTGTGGGCAAAACGGCAGCGGCAGTACATCCGCCTAAATTACAGTCACAATTAGGGCAACACTCAGCGCCAGCCATTGTATCGGCTGAAGAAGAGTCCATTTTTAAGTGTTGAGAGTGATCCATCATATCTGAAGATATCGTCTGCTCAGACGATTGACTTGGGCAGGACAGTTTCGCAGACGCCAAGACCTGACCGGTAAAAAACAGTGTCAGTAGCACCACGATAATTGTTTTGTATCTTGCCATCAGCATTACTTTTTCAATACGCCTTTCATTCTGTACAACTATAGAACATACACAGGGTACATTAGTTCAATTCTTTTTACGGCGCAACCCAATATTCGCGTCTGTGCTAAAAGTAAAAATCCGCTCTTACACCAAGAATATGAACAGGCCCTTGACCCTGCTCACCTATTTCTTGACCATGTTGTTACCCTATGGTTTTACACTACAGGAACTCAGCTAGGAGTAATGAGCATGATGACGATTGGAATATTCGCAAAAAATGCCAATGTATCCCGAGAAACTGTTCGTCACTATGTCGAATTAGGCTTAATAGAGACCAGCAAACACCCAGACAATGGCTATCAATTGTTTTCCGAGAAAGCACTGATGCGAATGCAGTTTATTCGTGGAGCACAGCAATTGGGCTTCAAGTTACAAGAAGTCAAAATGATTTTTGACGATGCACAAAAAGGCAATTCACCGTGTCCACGGGTAAGAGAGTTACTTGTTGACCATATAAAAGAGAGTAAGCGACGCATACAGGAGCTAGTTGAGTTGAATGCAAGGATGGAGTCGGCACTAACGGCTTGGGGCAACATGCCGGACAACACGCCGAATGGAGACTCCATCTGCTGTCTTATTGAGTCGCAACACATCAGTACTTAAATACCAAACACTTGGGATCAACGATGACAACGATAACATCTGAGAATCTAATGATTATTCGCGAGCTTGAAAATGCCATCAATCAATGTTGCGAATTATTAGACAAACTTTCCGCCACCTGTTGTATGCCGTCCAGAAGCAACACCATGAATAATTTATTAATCGACTTTAATAATTTCAAACGTGAAACAAACACGCTTACAAGCAACGCTGACAGCATCGAGGAGGCTCTCAACTGCGTCAGCATTATCGGTAAACTACATGTCTCCTGCTGTACCTCAACGAGAGAAAAGCTCTACCAAAAGATACTTTCGGCACTCAATTGCGTCTACATACATTTATGGCGCCTGAAAGGAATAGAACATTAATATAATTCTATCCCCTACCAAACAATGGCATGCAGTTTATGCAGAATGATGTCTCTCGTTTAAGCATTGTAATTAAAATTACATTGGTTCAATATTGCTGTAGGAGGATATTCTGTTCTTCCATGACCCCGCCCATACATCCTTCCTCGTTCAGAAATTAGATGCAAGTGCTTTCTTGCTCTAGAGCCTACAACATAGAGTGATTTTTTTGCACTTTGCTCTGACTCACCAAAAAATGGCACCATACCTTCTAATAGAGCGTATGCAATGACCACATCATATTCCTCTCCTTTGATACCATGTATTGTTGATACCGTAATGCCCGAACGATTCTCAAATA
>JAESUA010000241.1 GCA_016763255.1 Magnetovibrio sp.
ACTGCTTATCCTTGATCATCATCAGCGCATCGATCAGCGGGGTGTCGGGTTTTGCGACTTTGACTTTGCGATCGAGTAGCTCGCCGATGGGTCGGTCGCGCAGGCTATCCATGCGCTCTTTCATGTCTTCTGCGCTTTCACGCAAAAAGCTCACCCGTTTCAGCCCACCGCCACGCTTCAAAGAGGCCATGGACGAAAGCGCCTTGGGCAGCAATAATGCCATCAAGCTGTCGCCGCTGATCAAACCAGCGAAGGTTCCATCGCGCTCCGTCACCGGCACCAAACCCATATGTTTTTCAACCATAAAGTCGATCACCTGACCGGCCGTCTCATCGGTGTAAAGACTGGTTTTGATGGGGGCCATCACCGACTTGCAATCCATGGCTCACTCCTTCGGACAGGGGCATTTAGAACGCATAACAACATGACTATAGCACTTTAAACACACGAATATTTCACATTATAAAAGCCGTGTGACGTGAATAAAAATAACCGGCACAACATCAAAATCCGGGGCGAATATCTAGATATATTAAAGGTTAAAACAACCCGATTTTATCCCAGGCGTTCTTTCACATCACTGGCAAAATATTCATCGTTGCGCAAGGCGGTAACTTCCACCTGCACGTGTTGACCATGCGGTCGCTCATCCTGGCTTGTTTGAAAAACCCCGACCATGATCCATGCATCTTATCTCCACCGTACCCCTTTCGCTTGAGGTGGCGCACCGAATCAAGGTAAACGAATGGGGCTCTGGGGATGTTGTATACACTTGCACGAGACTCTTAGACTTCAAGAGTTTGGGGACGCCGTTGGCCAAGTCAAAAACTCAATTCATCTGTTCGCAATGCGCTGCCACCTATCCAAAGTGGAGCGGTAAATGCGAGACGTGCGGCGCGTGGAATTCACTCAGCGAGCAAGCGGCGACCGACGATACGCCCAAGGGCCTGGGCGCTAAAAAAGGCCGCAGGGTCACCTTTGTCGGGCTGCAAGGCAAAGAAAAGCAGCCGCCGCGGCGTAAATCCAACATTGAAGAATTTGATCGTGTGCTGGGTGGCGGGTTTGTCGCCGGTTCCGCCGTCTTGGTCGGTGGCGAGCCGGGCATCGGCAAATCAACCATCTTGCTGCAAGCCGCCGCCAACTTGTCCAAGGGCGGACGGGTTGCCTATATCAGCGGCGAAGAATCTGTTGATCAGTTGCGCCTGCGCGCCAGCCGCTTGGATTTGCAAAAATACCCGGTCGAGCTGGCCGCCGCAACCAACGTGCGCGACATCGTCACCACCTTGGACGAAAACCCGCCCGACATCGCCATCATTGATTCCATCCAGACCATGTATGTGGACAGCCTCGACAGTGCGCCGGGCACGGTGGCCCAGGTGCGCACCTCGGCCCAAGAACTGATCCGAATGGCCAAGCGCAAAGGCTTTCCGATCATTTTGGTCGGCCACGTCACTAAAGAAGGCCAAATCGCCGGGCCGCGCGTGTTGGAACACATGGTCGATACGGTGCTGTATTTCGAAGGTGATCGCAGCCACCAATTCAGGATTTTGCGGGCGGTGAAAAACCGCTTCGGCGCGACGGATGAAATCGGCGTGTTCGAAATGTCGGATTTGGGGCTTACCGAAGTGAGCAACCCTTCGGCCTTATTTTTGTCTGATCGCGACCAAGAGGTCAGTGGATCTGCGGTGTTTGCCGGTATGGAAGGCACTCGTCCAATGTTGTTGGAGGTCCAAGCCCTGGTCTCACCGTCGACCTTGGCCACGCCGCGACGCGCGGTGGTGGGCTTGGATTCATCGCGTCTGGCGATGATCATGGCGGTGATCGAAACGCGATGTGGGGTTGCCATTGGGGCCAACGACGTGTACTTGAACGTCGCGGTCGGCCTTCGGGTCACCGAACCCGCAGCCGATCTGGCCGTTGCGGCCGCTTTGTTGTCGTCTTTAAGCGACATTGCGGTGCCCCGTGGCAACATATATTTCGGCGAAGTCGGCCTGTCCGGTGAAGTTCGCGCGGTTAGCCACGCCGAAGGACGGCTCAAAGAAGCGGCCAAGCTTGGCTTTAAAAATGCCATTATCCCCAAAAACCGGGGCAAAGCCAAGATCGGCGCTAAAGGCATCACTACGAACCAACTGGGCCACATCCAAGATTTAGCCCAGATGTTCGACAACGAAGACGGAACGTGAAGGCTCATGCACTGGATTGACATCCTCGTCATCGGCACACTGTTGATTTCAGGCGCTTTTGCCTACGCACGCGGCTTCGTGCACGAAGTTCTGTCCATCGTCGCCTGGGTCGGCGCGGCCTTAGCCACCATGTACGGCACGCCAGCGCTGAAAAACTTCACCTACCAATTCATTCAAGACCCGTTTTTCGCCGCCCTGGTCACCGGCATTTTGATTTTTATCGGCACGCTGATTATCTTGTCGATCACCACGCGGCGCATTTCACGCAGTGTCAAAGACAGTGCTTTGGGTGCGTTGGACCGCGCCTTAGGCTTTATCTTTGGCCTGCTGCGCGGTGCCATCATCGTCAGTTTGGCGTGGTTGCTCTATGCTTGGTTCGTGCCCGAAGACGAACGCCCCGAATGGGTCTATACGGCGCGCGCCATGCCGATGGTGATTGAGGGTGCAAATATACTCAAATCATTTGTCCCCGTCAGCTATCAGGATCAAAATGGACAAGGGCCTAACGGTCAAACGCCAAACGGCGCGACTGAGGGTCTTTCGACCAAAGACAGAATGCAAAAGCTGTTCAACGATGCCATCACCCCGGTTCCCAAAGCCCCCGCAAGGTCAAAATCTGACGGGTACGGCAAAAAGGAACGCTCGGAAATGGATCGTTTGTTCGATACCAGCCAATAGATCGGCTCACTAAAACTGGCCATACGTGGCCCCTAACTTGGATCGTAAAACCAATGGACACGCCCCGCACCGCCCAGTGCACAACCGCTTCGTTCCCCGATGATGACCATTTCCATGACGAATGCGGCGTCTTTGGCGTCTATAACCATCCAGATGCCTCGGCGCTCACGGCCCTCGGCCTACACGCCTTGCAGCATCGCGGCCAAGAAGCTGCCGGTATCGTTTCTTATGGCGGCAAGCATTTTCACAGCCATCGCGCCTTGGGCAGTGTCGGTGACAACTTCAATTCCGGCGAAGTTATCGAGCGTTTGGAAGGCCCCATGGCCATCGGTCATGTGCGCTATTCAACGTCCGGCGGCACCCTCATGCGCAACGTCCAACCGCTGTTCGCCGATCTGGTGTTCGGCGGTTTTGCTATTGCGCATAACGGCAACCTCACCAATGCCCGCACCTGTCGGCGCGAATTGGTGGAAGAAGGCTGTATCTTCCAGTCCACATCGGACACCGAAACCATCCTGCACCGCATCGCCACCAGCGAATACCGCAAGGTTTTGGACCGTTTGACCGATGCCCTGTGCGGTGTCGAAGGGGCCTATTCCTTGGTGGCTTTGACCCGTCAAAAGCTCATCGGTGTGCGCGACCCTGCGGGTGTGCGACCGCTGGTGATCGGCAAAATCGGCGACGACGGTCATGTGTTGGCGTCTGAAACCTGCGCCTTGGACATCATCGGGGCCGAGTACGTGCGTGATGTGGAACCCGGCGAAATTGTCATCTTCAGCAAAGAGGGCATGAAAAGCCTGAAACCGTTCGCCAAACAAAAATCGCGCTTTTGCATCTTCGAATACATTTATTTTGCCCGCCCCGACAGCGTCATTGAAGGACGCAACGTCTATGAGGTGCGCAAAAACATCGGTGCCGAACTGGCCCGCGAAAGCCATGTCGATGCCGACATGATCGTGCCGGTGCCCGACTCTGGCGTGCCCGCCGCCATCGGTTATGCGCAAGAAAGCGGCATCCAGTTCGATCTGGGCATCATCCGCAGCCATTACATGGGCCGCACCTTTATTCAGCCGTCCGATGCCATCCGCCATTTGGGCGTTAAACTCAAACACAACGCCAACCGCGCCTGGATCAAGGGCAAGCGTCTGGTGTTGGTCGATGATTCCATCGTGCGCGGCACCACCTCGGTGAAAATTGTCGAGATGATGCGCAACGCCGGGGCCAAAGAAGTGCACATGCGCATTTCCAGCCCGCCAACCACCCACCCGTGTTTTTACGGTATCGACACGCCCGACAAAGAAAAGTTGATGGCGCACAATATGACGGTCGATGAAATGGCCAAACACATTGGCGTCGACTCATTGGCGTTTATTTCCCACGATGGCCTGTACCGCGCCGTCGGTGAAACCGGGCGCAATGCCGAATGCCCACAGTACTGCGATGCCTGTTTTACCGGCGAATACCCCCTTCCATTGGTGGATAAAGAAGGCGATCCGGGTCCGGAACAGCTGACCCTTCTGTCCGAAGATTAAAAGCCCGAAAATTTAGTGTCCCCAAATTTCAAGCCAAGAGTTAGAAAAGATTATGACGGATAAAATTCTTGAAGGCCGTGTGGCCCTGATCACCGGCGCATCACGCGGCATCGGCCGTTCACTGGCCAAACATTTTGCCGAACAAGGCGCACACCTGATCCTCACCGCCCGCACCCAAGGGGCGCTGGAAGAGTTGGACGACGAATTGCGGGCCGCCGGTCATGAAGCGCCGACCCTGGTGCCCTGCAATCTCACCGATTTTGACACCATCGATAAAATCGGAGCGGCAATTTTTGAGCGCTTTGAAAGGCTCGACGTGCTGGTTGGCAACGCAGGCACGCTTGGTACCTTGTCGCCAATCACGCACATCTCGCCCAAGGAGTGGCAAAAGGTTTTGGACACCAATTTGACCGCCAACTGGCGCTTAATCCGTTCCATGGACCCTTTGTTGAAGGCATCCGATGCCGGCCGGGCAATCTTTGTCACCTCATCTGTCGGCCATCAGGCGCGTTCGTACTGGGGCACTTATGCGGTGTCCAAGGCGGCGCTGGAAATGACCGCCGGCATCTACGCCGAAGAATGCGTCAAGACCAACGTTAAGGTGAACCTGATCAATCCCGGCGGCACGCGCACCCAAATGCGCACCGAAGCAATGCCCGGTGAAGACCCTGAAACGGTCAAATCACCCGATGCCATCAATCACTTGTTCTTGGAATTGGCCTCGCCTGCCTGTACGGTGAACGCAACGATGGTCGATGCCGAACAAGAACTGGCCGCCGGTCATACCGCTTACGCCTTGTAGGAGAGCCCGATGGAAGAGTTGATGCCCAAAGCGATGAACCTCTATTCGTTCATCGTCACCGCAGCGGTGTTCATCATCACCTTACTGGTGTTGCGCATGATCCTCAAAACCCCAGACAACAAAAACAGCGATACCCCCAAGGGGCCAGATGCTTCTTAGACCCTGAGCGCCGTTTCCAGACGCAGCCAATCTTGTTCCCCGCCCGGCAAGCCGAAACGCAGCCAGTTGGGTTGATAGTCGAACGGGCGGACTAAGATTCCGGCGCGACCCAGCTTTTCGTAGAGCGCTTGGGCCTGCACACTTTCGCCGAGGCGAAACAGATCGGTGCCGCCGACAATCTTCAGCCCTGCGCCTTGCATCAAAGCATCCAACCTTTGAGCATCAGTGCTCAAGCGCACACGCGCCGCATCGATCCAATGTTGATCGTTTAAGCCCTTATTCCCGGCCCACAACGCCGGGCCGGACACCGCCCACATCCCCAATTTTTCAGACAGCTGCTGAGCAAGGTCCGGGGTGGTGATGGCAAAGCCGAGACGCACCCCCGCAAGGCCAAAAAATTTACCAAACGAGCGCAATACCACCAAGCCATCACCGCCCGCATGCGCCGACACCGCAATATCCGGCATCACATCGACGAAGGCTTCATCGACCACCAACACCCCACCCCGATCATGCTGCTCTTCGGCAAAGGCCAACAATCCTTCAATCGTCTGGGTGCGGCCATCGGGGTTGTTGGGATGCACCACCACAGCAAACGGATCCGGTTGGGCGGCTTGGGCGCAAATTGAGCTGACCTCTTCGACCTGATGGCCCGCCGCCGCCCATGCGGGTGCATGTTCACCATAAGTCGGCCCCATGATGGTGACCGCAGACGGGGCAAACAGCGTCGGGATCATCTGAATCAAGGCCTGGGTACCGGGGCTGGCGACGATCGCCGCGCCTTTGGGCACACCATAAGCACGGCGCGCTGCATCCAGCAAAGCTTCAAGATCCGCCTTCAAGGGCAAGCGTGCACAGATGTCTTGTGGCATTTGCGCCACCGGGTACGCAATGGGGTTGATGCCGGTGGACAGGTCCAACCAACCATCATGAGGCACGCCAAAGCGCGCTTCGGCCGCCTTGGGGTCGCCCCCATGCTGAAGTGGGGCTTTGGTCTTGGTTTTCATCACAATCTTATCCATGGCCCTGCTTTATCAGATCACCGGCTCCAGGGCGAGCGCATATCCTCTAGTTCTAGCGTATGAGGCTGCCTTACCAGGCCCTTCCCATGTTAAGCTCAACTCCATGTTAAACTCTCAAATGCTCGAAATTGCGCTGGTCGCGTTCATGACGTTTTTCGCCACCATCGGCCCGGTCGATGTGGCGGCGTTGTTCGCCGTATTGACCAAGCACAATCGCCCCAAACAACGCCGTGCCTTGGCCTTCAAGGGCCTGCTGATCGCCTCCTCTATCTTGCTGATGTTTGCGGTCTTTGGTGAAGCCGCCTTGGCACGCCTGGGCATCACCTTGGCCGCCATGCGCACCGCAGGGGGCATCTTGTTGCTTTTGATCGCCATCGACATGGTGTTTGCACGCCATTCCGGCATCAGTTCCACCACCGACGACGAAACCGATGAGGCCAAGACCAAAGAAGATATTTCCGTCTTCCCATTGGCCACACCGCTGATTGCCGGTCCCGGGTCCATGGGTGCGGTGGTTTTGTTAACCGCCGAAGCCGGTGGTGACTTGGTACATTGGTCTTTGATCGTGGGTGCCCTTTTGGCGGTGCTGCTGCTGACCTTAATCTTGTTGTTGATGGCGGGCCAGGTGCAGCGTGTGCTGGGAGTGACCGGATTAAATGTCATCTCACGCGTTGTCGGCGTGCTTTTGGCCGCCCTTGCGGTGCAGTTCATGTTCGACGGATTGGCGGGCAGTCCGCTTTTTTCTTAATTAGTTAACACGGTAATTTACTGATTTATCACAACTATTAGACGTTCCAGATATCCATTAATAGCGCTAAAATGGTCCCCACAAGAATCACCGCGTGGAAAGACACTTCGCCCCTGCGCACGCACGCTGTGTGCACGCTCTGGGGACTGAACTGTGGGGAGGAAAAATGGTCTCATTTGATGAATTGCACGAACAAAACCACCAGATTGCTGAACTGGCAAAAACACTGTCATACCTGTTTCAAGACCGTGAAATGTGCGACACCGGGATAACCTGCGAGCTTTTTGAGCGCTATCGCGACAAATTTAATGAGCACATGAACAACAACAAGGCGGTTTATTCCACGCTGCTCAACAACAACGACCATTCGGGGCGCAACGTGGCTGAACGCTTTATTGAAGGCGAAAAAGAGATCAAGCGCCTGTTTAAGACGTACGCCGACAAATGGTGCAAAAACGGGCTGCACATTGGTGATCACGCTGAATTCGTGAAAGAAACCGATGAAATGTTTGATTTGGTGTGGAACCGCATTCAGGCGGAAAGTGAGCAACTCTATCCCTTAGCACGAAGCCAACGCGACGCCGCCTGATCTCTTTTAAATCCGTCAACGCGGACTTGTCTTTAGGCAGGTCCGCGTTTTGCTTTCCCAGTCCTACAAAGCGTGCTACACCCCGCTCATGACTGATCAAAACGATACCGAAAAGAAACCCGCCCAGGACGATCCTATTGCAATTGCGATTTTGGATGCGTTGGCCGGTGCCAACTCCTTAAGCTTCAAAGATGTTGCAGAGCGCATCGCCGAAGCCCGCCGCCGCCCCAAGGATCGCCCCGAATTATGGCGGCGTTATCTAAGTGCGGTGAAGCAACAGGCGGTCTTTCTGGCACGCAACAAACGCATCGAAATTATGCGTAAGGGTGAAGTTGCCGATCCCAATGATTTCAAGGGCATCGTGCGCATCCGTCTGCCCAAATCCTAGGCCGTTCAATCAATCTCAGCGTTTGCTTTTGGTCCGTGGGCTTTGGGCCAGCGTGCGGATGCGTTTTTCGGCTTCTTCGATTTGAAACCGGTTCATCTTCGGCTTGAGCTGCTTCATCTTCATGAGCGGGTCGTATCTTCTGTTGATGGCCATGGCTTCTGCGCGCTTATTGCTGGCCAGTTTCAACCACATATACGACGTGATCAGATCGCGCGTCACGCCCCAACCTTCCTGGTACATGGAACTCAGAATAAACTGAGATGCCGCATGCCCCTGGCTGGCGGCTTGGGTGTAAAATTTAATCGCCTTACCGTAATCGTGATCGACGCCCCGGCCGTTAAAATGCAGTTCGCCAAGACGATACTGTGCGTCGCGATGATTGTTGAAGGTCGCGGCCAAGCGAAAGTATTTCGCCGCCATAAAATAATCCTGACGCACGATCTCACCATTGGCATGCATCATGCCCAACTTAAAGCGCGATTGTGCATGGCCCTGCTCGGCTGCTTTTAGCAACCATCTGACGGCTTTTTTGTTGTCGACCTTGGTGCCGTCACCGGTTTCATACATGATCGCAACGTTATACTGCGCCTGGACATCACCCGCCTCAGCAACCGGAAGGGTTTCCTTGAAACGTGAAATCACCTTCAATTTTTTCAAAACATCAGGTGATATCTCGGGCTTTTGCCCAAGCACCCAAAATGTGATGCCTGCTAAAAAAAACAGGGCCATGGTGGCAAAAAATAAGCGTTTCATCGAACGTGCGGCTTCATGTTCATCTCATTTTACGGGTAAAATCGCAGTTAACGACAACCAACCCTTTGGGTCAATCCCTCAGAAAAGTAAGGCCTGGGGCAAAAATGGATATGTATACGATGAACGTTACTGAACGTCGCCGACAAGGCCGGTTTCGCTGCGCGCAGGGTTCGGTTCCGAGTAACACGTCACATCAGCAATAGATCGATAACAATACATCTCGGGCATTGAATTGTCCTCATCTTCACGACAGTAAGTGCGCCCCTGTTCGGTGCGCACCGTCGAACAGTCCTTACCGCTTCGATAAGAAACGATATGGTCCACCAACGTTTTATCGGTGGCCATGGTCACGCCGGCACTGATAATGCTCACGTTACCCACCGTTTTGATGAGGGGACGCGGCACCATATTGTAAAAATCACTGCAGGCTGAAACAAGCACAGTGGTCGATACGATCAATAAGATTTGATGTGCTCGCATGACAAAACAGGCTCCAACTTTTGGACAACGATCGATGTTTTCGAGCGCAATTTTCCAAACCACTATTTTGGAACAGCTTGGTTAATTCTAGATTAACACCCCTTGTGCCAATACAACGCCGACGCTATCTAAGATGCAACAAACTGCACCTTTAAGAGAGGGGTAAGGCTCATGGCGGTGGAAACACCAATTTGCAATTTCGGCTGGAAAGCTCCGAATTTCACGCTGTTGGGCGTTGACGGCAAGACATATGGCCTCGCAGACGTCAAAGGCGAAAACGGAACCTTGGTGGTGTTCATGTGCAACCACTGCCCTTATGTGCTGGCTGTGCTGGATCGCTTGGTCCGCGACGTGAAAGATTTGCAGGCCCTGGGAATCGGCGTGGTCGCTATCAATTCCAACGATCCCACCGACTATCCGGCAGATTCGTATGACAACATGAAGATCATGGCAGCACAAAACGCGTTTGCATTCCCCTATTTGTTCGATGAAAGCCAAAACGTGGCGCGCGCCTATGAGGCGGTCTGCACCCCGGATTTTTTCGGTTTTGACGGCCAACTTGGCCTGCAATACCGTGGCCGCTTAGACGCATCACGCAAACAAAGCGGCCCCCAAAATGCCCGCAGAGACCTGTTTGAAGCCATGTTGCTGGTCGCAAAAACAGGCCAAGGCCCCATGGATCAAATCCCCTCAATGGGCTGTTCCATCAAGTGGCATCAGGGCGCATAAGCTTTAAAACAGGCTTGTAGTTTGATATCATTATATTTTTTACTTACGTATGAGCGTTTGCCATAGCCTGCGCGCTTGGCTATCTTTGCACTGCCTTGCAGTCACGTGCTGCGGGCCCATACGTACACACGAACGCACACCTTTTGAATGCTGGAGATTTCCGTGGCCGACGAGACTGATGATGCCCTGATCCGCGAAGTGAACGACGATCTTCGCGAAGAACAAATG
>JAESUA010000242.1 GCA_016763255.1 Magnetovibrio sp.
CGGTAATGGCTGGCGTATGTTGATGGAAAGCTTAGCCGCCGGTCGCGGCATATCCTTGCCTTCGCTGTCCGTCGGCGCCGCCCAAATGGCGTGTCGCGCGACCTCGGCTTATGGTCAGGTGCGTGAACAGTTTGGCATGCCCATCGGCAAGTTCGAGGGCGTGTCTGAACGCATCGCCAACATTGCCGGGCACACCTATTTTATGGACGCGGTTCGCACCTTGGGTGCGGGTGCGGTGGATGCCGGGGAAAGCCCATCGGTGGCTTCGGCCATCGCCAAAGCCTATCTCACCGAAGGCATGCGTCTCTGTCTGAATGACGCCATGGACATCCATGCCGGTGCGGCGATCATCCGCGGGCCCAAGAACATCTTCTCGCGCCCCTACTATTCCATACCCATCGGCATCACCGTGGAAGGGGCAAACATTCTCACCCGCTCGTTGATTATCTTTGGCCAGGGCGCGATGCGCTGCCACCCGTTTGCCCACGCTGAAATAAGCGCAATTGCCGCCAAAGACTTAAAGGCCTTTGATGTTGCGCTGTTTGGCCACATCAACCATGTGATGCGCAACGCCATGCGCGCTTTCATCACCGCGTTAAGCGGTGGATTTTTTCTCGATGCGCCCATCGGAGTGGGCAAAAGTGCGCGCCATTTTAACAACCTCACCCGGATGTGCAGTGTATTCGCCTTCATTGCAGACGTCGGCTTGATGACCGTTGGCGGAGCCCTAAAGCGCAAAGAACACCTTTCCGGGCGCTACGCCGACGCCTTTGCCTGGCTATTTATGGCCAGTGCCGCATTGAAACGGTTTCACGATCAAGGCGCACAAGAACCCCACCGCGCGCTGTTGGACTGGACCATGGCCAAGGCCTTGTATGAGGTTGAGCAGGCTTTGATCGGCGTGCTGGCCAACCTGCCCAATCGCCTAGTCGCCAACATCGCCGAATTGATCGCATTTCCCCTTGGCACCAAACACGCCGCCCTCACCGACCGCCAAATGGACGCCGTATCGGATGCCGTTTTGGCCCAAGACGGCCGTGTACGGGCGGCGCTCACACGTGATATCTACATTCCCGATGTGGACGAGCCGGGACTGGGGGAATTGGAATTCACCCTTGATGAAATCCGCGAAGCCCAACCGATCCGCATCAAGCTCGACAAAGCCAGACGCAATGGTCGCATTACCAAAGCACCGGTACAATCCATGGCAGAGGAGGCTTTGCAGGCCAAAATTATCTCTAAAGAAGAATACAATCGCATCATTGATGCCGAAATTGCCCGCAATTGCGTGGTGCAGGTCGACAGTTACGATTCAGAGACTTTCCAGACCTTGAAATGACGTACTATACTGCCCGCCAGTCAACTTGAGGAACCACCAAAATGTCCAATCCATTGATCGCTGGCGTCGTTTATGAACGTGGAGCCCCCATTCGTGATGTGATGCGCGCCTTTGTCCAAGAACTCAAATCCGCAAAGACCAACGTTCACGGCATTTTGCAGGAAATTCCCAAGGATATGGACCCCACCAATGCGGGCTGTGGCGTTGATGCTATCGATATCAAGACCGGCAAACACGTTGCTTTGGTACGTCCAACCCAATACGAACTGGACAACAGCGTCTGCTCCATGGACCTTTCCAGACTGGCGGAAGCTTCGATGATCTTGCGCCGCGCGCTTGACGATCAAGCCGAGATTGTGGTGGTCGAAAAATTCGGCAAACACGAAAAAGAAGGCGGCGGCTTATCGGGTGATTTGATGGCGGTGATTTCCGAAGGCATCCCCACCATGGTCACGGTGCCCAAGATCGAACTGGAATCGTGGCAACGCTTCACCGGTGGATTGAGCACAAATTTAACCTGTGATATCGATCAAGTACTGGCGTGGTGGAAGGCTTTAAAAGCTTAATACCGTCCTCATCATCGTGAAATTAAATATTTTACACACAAGGCATCCAATTGCACCCAATGACACACCACCATTGCGTTCTATTAACTTGAATTCTTCTACAATAACCATACGCTAATATGCGCTTCTAAGGTATACTCACCCTCAAAATATAAGCCATTATGATTAGGGGGGAACGATGACTTCACAAGAGATAAATTCAAAGTGCGGTGACAGTACATTTCGGCTGTGCGTTTATGAAGCCGGGCACACCATCACAGCATATTTGCTGAATCAAAAGATTGTCTCTGTGCGTCTCTTGCCTCGCCCGCCCATGACCATCGCGGAAAAAAAATTCATCAGCCACAGCTGGGATTCTTTTATGGATATCCTGGAAAATCGCGCGCTTGAACTTTTTGGTGGTCAGATCGCAGAAGAAGCCATGTGCGGAAGCACCTCGTGCTGTTCGGGTGATATCTCACGCATTGATGAAATTACGCGCATCCTTGCGGGATTATCCGTTGAAAACGATGTCGACAGCGAAGAAATTTTGTTCGAACTGGAAGACCGCGCCAAGGACATGTTTGATAATGAAGATGTCCTGGCCGCAATCATTCCAGTGGCCGAATACCTTTACGAACAAGAAGATGCCGGGCATATGGAAGTGGGCGGCAAGTCCATCACCAAAATTATCGAACAATATATTGCCCGCCCGCCCGAAGAAAAAGGCGGGTGGCTCAAGCTCTTGAGATTAGCCTGAGCGACACCCGCCTTGTCCCATTATTGATTATGCTTGCGCCTTGATCGGCGACGTCCATCAGCGGCCCATGTTCCAAAAATAATTCATCGGCGATGAGAACAAATTGGACGTCCGCCCGACATCGCGCGACATACGCGCCATGTTGGAATTCATACCCACGGTCGAACCGGTGATGATCGCCATGTTCTTGGAAACAGCCGTCAATTGCGTATCCATGCCCTGAACAGAAGACTGCATCGCGGCAATGTTGGTCGACATTGCGCCAATATCACGCACCATGATTCTTTGTGCCTGAGACATGTCATGCACGTCCTGGCCCAGCACCACAATGGTTTGGGTCATGATACCAATCTGGCTGGCGATGCCCCACATCAAATATGTGAAAATGCTCATCACAACCACGATACCGCTGATGCCCGCAACCACATATCGGCTGTTGTTTACACGTCTATACACGTCCTACCCCATTCTTCTTATCGTTGTGAGTTATGTTCACCGGCGGGTTGCCCCCCCAGCCACACAGCCCTGTTCACTCCGCAGATGCCGGGCTGGCTTGCCGAACAGGTTCCGAGGGGAGAACCTGTTGTGATTTATCGGCAACCAAACCCGAGGCGATCTGCGTCTCCTCAGTGTTAAGTTCAATCGGCGCGCCTGTCGTTGTGTCGACTGCAAGTGCAGCCAAGCGCGCCTTACGCCCGGATGGATCCGTATGCTGATCATTCAGGCGTTGAATATGACCTTCGATGGCACCGATCACTTCACTGACCATCTTACGGGTGCCCTTGCCCCAACCGCTGATGCCACCGCTAAAGGCGCTGTGCCACATCCGCGTATTTTTGACAAAAGCATTTTTCAAATTCAATTCATGATCGCCAAACCTA
This sequence comes from Magnetovibrio sp., assembly GCA_016763255.1. GTDB lineage: Bacteria > Pseudomonadota > Alphaproteobacteria > Rhodospirillales > Magnetovibrionaceae > Magnetovibrio. Next base: position 3,526 of record JAESUA010000242.1, read on the forward strand.
TTGGGCAGAGTGGCGGCAATGGATTTGGCGATCATCTTGCGCATCGTGTAGTGCCACGACAACGCCAGCACCCCCAGGGCACCGGCAATGGCGATCATGCTCAAAACGTAGCCTCTCACCGCATCAAAACCCGATGCGATGGCATCCATGCCCAGCAACTGCACCACACCAATGCCCAGGCCGATTGCCAGCACTATACCGACGACATCGCCGATCAGCACCCGCTTGCGCCAGCGCCCAACGGCATCTTCAATCGCCGGAATGGCTTCGATTTCAACACGTCGCGCAACGTCTTCGAGGGAACTCACCACCCGGTAACCGCGTTCGATTTCGACTTCATCCATACGCCGGGTGATTTCGCCCAAGTCTTCATCGCGTTTGCGCCGAAAACGTTCGCGCAACGCCGGGTCTTCAATGGGTACCGCGGCTTCTTCATTGTAGATACACAAGAACCGTCCACTGGCCAATCCAGCCTGGGCCAAGGCCCGTTGCCACGCGGCGACCACCTCTTCGGGGTTGTCCTCACGCGCGGTGGTGTCGATTTGGTTCAAGATGTAAACAAATTTGGTTGAATCCGCCCGGGTCGAGGCCTTGGCCACCAAATGCTGCAAAGTATCTTGCATCGCACCCGGTTCCGGATGGCGGGCATCAAAGAAAATCAGTACCAAATCTGAAATATCGATGATGTGATCGGTCAAGCGCAAGGTCGAACGACGCTGATCGTCGGCATCAAAGCCCGGTGAATCGATCAGGGTGCGTCCTTTGATAATATCCGAATTTGCGGTTTTGAGCTGAAGGTAGGTATCGATCCGGCGCCCCTCCCCTTCGGCGACCTTTTCAATTTCTTCAGCGATGCCAAAGAAGGGGAAACGCGGATCGTTGTTCAGCGCGGTGCCCGGCAAGGTGCGCGAATTTTCATGATCAGAAAAGCAAACCACCGTGAACTTATCATCCACCGCCTGATTACCGGTGCGTTGCAGACTTTGCCCCAAGGTGTGATTGATGAAGGTCGATTTACCCGATGAAAATGTGCCCATCACGCTGATCAGTGGCCACCACGTGATCCGGGTGGCAAGTGTTTCATCATCTTTCAACAGGCCCAGACGATACAATACTTTGTCCATCTTGCGATACGTCGGCAACACCGCCAGAAGATCCGGATGTTCCTCGCGCAGATGTATTTCCAAATTGTTCAGGCGCTTGGCCAGGGCCGCGTTGGTGCGTTTAAACATGCGTCATTCTCCAATTTGGGCAGACTAAAAGTCGCCCTTGGCGCCACGGTCCAAAACATCAAGCATGATTTCCTTAACCTTTAAGGCTTCCGCTTTCAATGCAGGCGGCAACGGCGTGCCACCGTGGATCATCGGGTCCATATTCAGGGTGTAAATCCAAAGCCGCCCTTGTTTGTCTTCCACCAGCGACAAACGACATGGCAAATAGGCTGCGAACGCATCCGAATAGTCCAACATCATCGCCGCGGTCTGGGCATTGCAAAACATATAGATTTTGACGAACCGATAAGGCTTGCCAGTCATCGCCTCGACTTGCTTGTACAACGGCAACTCACCAACGTTTTTGATGTTGTGCTCGTTGGCGACCATTTTAATGGTTTCGTCCACGTCTTCGACACTCAGATCGTCACTAACCTGAGCTTTCCACACCGTGGCTTCGGCGGCGTTTCCGGTTTCAAGAATTTTACGAAACATCTCACGATATGTCTCGTACGCTTTGTCATCAAACTCGGCAAAACGGTTTTTGACATCCAGCACATAGGGGGTGGCGGCAAGCCCGGCCAAAATGACCAAGACCCCAAAGATCGCCAGAAGATTTTTTAAGATGCCCATGTCTGCTTATCCTTACCTTTTCATGTCCTAAAGCGGCGATCAGTTACCCGAAACG
>JAESUA010000243.1 GCA_016763255.1 Magnetovibrio sp.
ATCAGGTGCCGAATGTGCTTTGGGATGTGAGGGAACGGATTTTTCATTCACCGACGGGGTTACCTGATCAGCATCTTCGACGTGGCGCGGCAAATACACGGTAAACGCCGCTCCTTCGCCCGGGGCACTGTCAACAAACACATGGCCACCGGTTTGGTGAACGATGCCGTATACGGTCGACAACCCCAACCCGGTTCCCTGGCCCACTTCCTTGGTGGTGAAGAACGGCTCAAAAATTTGGTCGATGTCTTCCTTGCGGATGCCTTCACCGGTGTCGATCACATCAATGGTGATATAATCGCCAGCAGGCACCAGTTCCATACCGCGCTGAATTGGCTCGTCCAGGGTCACGTTGGCTGTGCGAATGGTCAACGTACCCCCGCCCGGCATTGCATCGCGCGCGTTCACCGCCAAATTTAGGATCACCTGATCAAACTGTGTCGGGTCGACGCGAATCGGACCCAAATCGCGCGAGTGCTCAATGTTGAGCTCGATGGTTGGACCAATCAAACGGCTCATCACCTCGGACAACTCCGAGAGTTTTTCCTTAGCGTCGACGATTTGCGGTTCCAACGTTTGCTTGCGCGAGAACGCCAGCAACTGGCGCACCAGAGAGGTCGCACGCACCGCATTTTGGCGGATTTGATTGATGTCGTTGAACGATGGATCTTCGGGCCCGTGACGGGTCAGCAACAGGTCGGAGAAGCCAATCATGGCGGTCAGCAAATTGTTGAAATCATGCGCAATACCGCCCGCAAGCTGGCCAATCGACTGCATCTTCTGACTTTGCGCGAATTGCACCTCCAGGTGCCTGTGTTCGGTCGTATCGATGAAATGCAAGATCAATCCGGTGACTTCGCCAAAGCCATCTTCCATGCGCGAGGCAAACAAAGATGCGGTCACCTCACGCCCACCGATGGTCGGCATGCGCACCTCGATATGTGCGGCGCGCATGATGCCCATCACCACTTTGGACAGTTGTCCGCCAACGTCGCCTTGGTCTTGCTTGGACAGGCGTTCGGTAAACGGCAGGTTCTGCACATCGTCCTTGTGCAGGCCAAGCATTTTCAAGAACGCCCCGTTGCAATCGGTGATGTTGGCTTTCATATCCAACAGTGCGATGGACACCGGTGCTTCGTCGAACAGCCAATACAACCTGCGCGCGATGTCGGATATATCGTCGTCTTGCGGATGAGCCACCACCGTTGTTTCCGGCGGCGATTGTTTTTTCACCAAGTCGCGCACCACGATGGAACGGGTATACATCAGTTCCCCACCCTCATTGATGCGGCCCGATTGCAGCAAGAAGGCCTTAAAACTGATACCGCCGCGCGGCTGCAACGTCACCTGGCCGCTGTCCCCATCGTCACCTTCGCTTGGTGCCAGCTCGGTGACAAATTCGGCAAAACCAAGACCTTCATCACGAATATCACTGAGCCGAATGCCCAGCCACGAACACAGGGTATCGTTGGCATAAACAATGCGGCCCGTGCCATCGACGGAGAAAAAGCCCACCGGCAAATTATCAAGCAGGTCGGCCAACAGCGCTTCTTCGGCGCGACGCACTTCATCAAGTTCGCGCCGTGCGGTGACATCGTGCGCGCTCCAGCTCACCAACCCACTGCCGGGTTTGCCCGCCGGACGTGCACTTAAGCGCCACCATGCGCGAGCGCCCCCCACGCGGGTGAATTCCAAATCGGTATTTTCCTTGGCACCACCTCCAGCGGCACTCAACATCCGGCGGATGGCCGTTGGGGACTCGGCGTCTTGATCTGCAAAACGCAAAGCATTGGGGATTTCCGCCACCGCTTTGCGTTGGAACAATTCACGAAAGCCTGCATTGGCATACAACACCCGACCTTGGGCATTGCTCAGCATTAAAGGCTCACCGGTTTCACCGGCAGCGAGACAAACCAAGGCGGCTTCATCATCAATGTGCGAACGGCGCCCCAGGCTCCAAGCAAACAATGCACTGAACACAATCGCTAGACCTAGCGCTGCATTGCCCACCAAACCAGCGTCAAAGGCCCAATCTGTGTGGTTCAAGACGCCAACGGCCATGGCCGTGCGCAAACCGCCAAAAAGAAGGGCCGGCAATGCAAAAGCCAGCGGGCTGGGGCCACGTGCGGGGCGAAAGTATTCGGGGCCCGGTCCCTGGGGTCCGGTTGGTTCGGGTGTGACGGCTGGGGGGGGCACCACCAGAGCTGAACGGTGCGGTGCAATTTGTGTATCACTAGAGGGCATATTGGGGGGGGGCATTTCGGGGCGCGCCATTTCGGGGAGTGGCGCAACCGGGCTGGGACCGGCACGCAAAACGTCCGGCGCAGGTGCACCGTTGTCCGCGCTGCTCGGCGTCGGCAGTTCACGGATGACGTCTTGCTCATCTATGACGCTAGAAGCAACATCCTCATTCGTGGACGGTTTGTCCGTATCCACCCGTTATTTCCCTTTCAAGCCCATCACATACCCAATAATTTCCGCCACCGCCTGATAGTGTTCGACGGGAATTTCTTCGTCCAATTCGACCGCAGCATACAATGCACGGGCCAATGGCGGGTTTTCAACAATGGGTACCTCGTTCTCCTCTGCAACTTCCCTGATCCTAAATGCCAGAGAATCCACCCCTTTGGCAACAAGCCTTGGTGCATGCATGTTGTCCATTTTATATTCCAATGCAACAGCATAGTGCGTTGGGTTGGTCACCACCACATCCGCATCGGGCACATTGGCCATCATACGCTGTTGAGCGCGTTCGGCCCTAATTTTACGGATTCGCGCCTTAATTTGAGGATCACCTTCGGAATCTTTGTGTTCATCTTTCACTTCTTGACGGCTCATGCGCATGGATTTGGTGAAATCGAATTTTTGATAGGCAAAATCCAAAGCCGCAATCACGAACATCACCATCAAGGAGCCCGCGATGATGCTTAACGAAACCACATAAATTCGATCAAGAATGCCGCCAAGTTCAAAATCAGGCATCACGGCGATATCCAACACCCACGGCACTGCCATTGAAAATGAAATAAAACCGAGCACCGACAACTTTAAGATGCCCTTCAGAAACTCAACCATCGACTTCATCGAAAACATGCGTTTAACGCCAGCGATCAATGATATTTTTTCAGTTCCGGTTTCAATTTGCTGGGGGCCATAATCCACCCCGATTGCACGACATTCGCAACCACAGCCAGCACCATCAAAATGGCAAAAAACGGGGCCAAAATGATGCCCGTTTCAATCATCGAATCGGCCAAAATGATTGGAAGGCTGCTTTGGGTGATGGAAATGGTGGCTGCGTTTTCGATAAACATCACCACGTGGTTTGCCAGTCGTTCCATCATCCAGGGAGACAACAGAGCAACCCCGGCCCCGCCGCCCATCAATATGGCCCAGTTTTTGACCTCCATGGACGAGCCGACTTGCCCCTTATCTCTCGCTTTCGAAAGTTTTCGGTCTGTCGGTTCTTCTGTTTTTTGTGAGTCGTCTTCTTCTGCCATAACGCCCGCCTTAGGCCCCCCAGGCCGCAGTGAAGCCCTGGATGGTGTCGATAAAGTAGCGCATAAACACCATCATCATTGCAGGCAACGTGACCATAATCAGATAGATCTGCATGGAGATTTGAATCGGCATACCAAAGAAAAACACCGGCAACTGTGGCATCAACTTCCCCATAATGCCCAGGCCAAGATAGTACGCCATACCCGAGACGATCAAAGGTGACGAAATCTGAATGCCGATGCGAAAGCTGTCCGCGACACTGTGCGCCAAAAAATCAGCCATATCGCCGATGAGCGGTCCCCGCGCAGGGTCAAAAACATCATAACTTTCGACGATCGCCGCCAACATCAAATGATGGGTGTTGGTCACAAACACCAGCGTGATGGCCAGCGTGCCCAGAAACGACGAAAACACCGAGCTTTGCTGTTCCGCGATTGCATCCATGGAAAACATATTGGCCATTGATGCCATCATCGACAACATGGTGCCCGCGGTTTGCAAGGCGCCGAATATGATCCGCGGCACGGTCCCCAAAAAAGCACCAATCAATATTTCAGAGGACAACAATAAAAATAAAAGCGATATGGATTGTGGTTCGCTCGGCAAGATCGGCAACAAGGACGGCGTCAAAAGAAGACTGACCGCCATCGCAAACGCCACACGCGCGCGCAGGAAAATCTGCTGAGAACCAAAGCCCGGCATCAAGCTCAACGCTGTACCAACGCGCGCAAAAACCAACAGAAAAGCAAACAGGTTTAGGTTTACCAGTTGGCTCAGCATCTGTACTTACACCACCCTACCCAAGGTTCGCAATGCGGTCGAACAAGGTCACAGAGTACTCGATCACCGTGGTCATCATATATGGCAGGAACACAACAATCGCGACGAAGATCACAATGATTTTCGGCACAAACGTCAAGGTCATTTCTTGAATGGTGGTCAAAGCCTGAAACAAAGCGATGATCAAACCAATGGTCAACCCCGCCATCATCACAGGTCCAGCCACCAGCAAGACAATCCAAAGGGCATCCTGTGCAATCTCGAGGACCACGTCTTGATTCATATCAAAGGCTCACTCACCCCAGTGTGGGTTATTCAACGCCCAACCACAATCACATCGGCATGCGAAGAATTTCTTTGTAAGCATCAACGACCTTGTCACGGATCGCAACCACCGTCTGCAAAGTCATTTCAGCTTCGCTGACGGCCGTGACCACATCCGTAAGGTTGGCTTGGTTCAGAGCCCCTTGAATGGCCAATTGTTCGCTGTTTTGTCCCGTTTGAACGGCTTGTCCCAGATAGTCCGAAACCAAATTTGAAAACAGACCTTGGTTTGCCGATTGCGCATCCTGGGGGGGAATGGCGTTGGGCGCGATGCCGGACTGCTGAGCCTGATTGTACAGCTGCACGGCCTGGGAAATGTTTACATTGGGATTGATCGCCACGGCTCATACTCCTGTAAAATTTATAATGCTCATCGGCTTAGCGCAAAAGACCAATCGTGCTTTGCAGCATAGTCTTTGAGGCTTTAATAACATTCAAATTGGCTTCGTATGATCGCTGCGCCTCGCGCATGTCCATCATTTCAACCAAAGTATTGACGTTGGGTGCCTGCACGTAACCATCGTCACCGGCTGCCGGATGGGACGGATCGTAACGACGACTGAATTCAGACTGATCGGTTTTGATCCGATCCACGCGCACCGTGTTTATACCGATGTTGCGGTCAAGTTCGTTGCGAAAGGTGACAATTTTGCGCCGATATGGCAATTCACCCGGCTGAGTTGGCAACGAATCGGCGTTGGCAATGTTCTCCGCCACGACGCGCAAACGCGTACCTTGTGCCTTCATACCGGAGGCGGATATCCGCAACGTTTTAAGAAGGTCGTCCATAACGTTTCGCGATGCCTTTCGATTTAAAAGCATAACCTTACGGCCAGCTTGTACATATTAAGCCATGGTTTGCGTGCTGCAAAACCAGACCCTGCCCTAACGACCCTTGCCGATGGCAATTTTAATCATGCCAATATGTTTGCGATACAGCTCGTTGGTGAGCTGGTACTGCATCTGGGTTTCACCAATTTTGGCCATCTGTTCTTCCAACACCACGGCGTTGCCATCGGGTGAGGTTTCATAGGGCGAACGATTTTCTTGTTCAGAATATGCCGATGTGCTTCTGCGCGTGCCACCCATATGCATCGGTGATGTGGTGACGGCATTGAGCTTGGTCTGCTGACGCCTCACCATGTCATCAAAATTAAAGGCCTTAAGGTCCTTCGGCTTGTACCCCGGGGTGTCCGCATTGGCGACATTTTGCGCCAGAACTTCCTGGCGCTTGGCCAGCCAGCCCATGCGACCTTTGACCAATCCAAACAATGTCAGTTTATTAAGTTCCATTGCTCATATACCAATCAGCTACCAACCGGGGTTTATACAACAAGCGCACACTTCAGCGAATCGCTTCAACGGTGTATTATAACCGGAAGCGATCCCCTTCTGGGCACCTAGAGTCCCTTTCTGGAACAGAAAATCTTAGATCATGATTTTCCTCCAGATTTTTTAAGATTCAATGAATCGCCCTCGTGTTCCCACTCGCATGAGGAATCTTTGGCCACTTCCTCATGTAATCCGTGGAGATTCAGAGGATATTAAGCGACCTATGACACGCTGTTGGCCTAAAGAAAATCAAAATCGGGAGATCCCGCGATCAGCGACGACCAAAACATATCGGCCAGCGCCACAGGCAACACCAAGCCCATCGATGATGATGAAGTGGCCATTGCGCTCAATTACCAACCCTCTTCCGACCAAGCGCCGCGCGTGGTCGCCAAGGGTCAAGGCTGGGTTGCGCGTCAGATCGTTGAAATTGCTCAAGCCAACGGTATCGAGGTTCGCAAAGACGCTGATTTGGCGCTCATCTTGGCCCAGGTTGATGTCGACAGTGAAATCCCCTTGGAAGCCTTTAGCGTGATCGCAGAAATTCTTTCCTATATTTACGAGAAAAACAAACAATGGCCCGATGGCTTAAATCAAAAATCGAGTAAAACCGGCGGAGCACAGTGATGACCGATGCAGTTGTAGACACCATCCGCCAAGAATTGGAAAAAGCCGCAAACCTGATTTCGGGCGCTCGTCGCCTCATGGCGGAAGGCCGTCACGTAGACTTAAGCGCCATGGAAGAACGGGTACGCACCATCACCCAGGCCGTTCAAGCCGCGCCATCCGAAGTGGCATTAAGCTACAAAGAACATCTCGGGGCTTTGTTGGGCGCTTTGGATGTACTCGAACAAGAACTTGAGGCCCATCATAAGGCCTTGCAAACCGGACTGAGTTCCATCAAACATCGTGAAGCGCATAGCGCCTATGATCCAAACAAAAAATAAGTTCGATGGTGCACAATTGTGCGAATCGGAGCTTTTTTTTGATTTGACTAAACCGTCTATTGCCAAGGAGCCAAGCGACACTAGGCGTTAACCTCTACGAGTTCCCTGAACAACGATGAGCGTCTATTGTCTGTAACCATGGATTGGGAAAATTACCTACGTTTTGTACTCGCCTTGCTGTTCGTGCTGGGCATGATCGGTGGGCTTGCCACCGTGGTGCGCCGCTATGGCTACGGCATGAGCCGCGTGGCCATGCGCAAAGGCGATGAACGGCGCCTCAATTTGGTTGAGGTGTTGGCGCTGGATGCCAAACGTCGCGCGGTGCTGATCCGCCGTGATGAGGTTGAACACCTTGTCATCTTAGGCCCAGAATCAGAAACCGTGGTGGAAATCAACATTGCGCCACCGGCGGCTAAAACTTCTGAGAGCCACAGCTTCTCCGACCAAAACAACCTCCACAATTTGTGTTAACAAAAGAAAATCAAAGTGATTTTCGCGTTCCGCGGAGTCTCGTTTTTTCTTCTCTCTCTCTC
>JAESUA010000244.1 GCA_016763255.1 Magnetovibrio sp.
AGCTGAGCCATGTTGAAGCTTTCATAGACCTGGCCCTGGTTGACCGAGCCGTCGCCGAAGTAGGTGTAACAGACGCCGCCGTCTTTGTTGTATTTGTGGGCGAACGCCAAACCGGTGCCCAGCGGCACCTGTGCGCCAACGATGCCATGACCGCCATAAAAATTCTTTTCGCGGCTGAACATGTGCATGGAGCCGCCCTTGCCCTTGGACAAACCGCCTTCACGTCCGGTGAGTTCGGCCATCACGCCCTTGGGGTCCATGCCGCAAGCCAGCATGTGACCGTGATCGCGGTACGATGTGATGACGCTGTCTTGGGGCAACGCGTTGGCCTGCACACCGGCGACGACGGCTTCTTGGCCGATATAAAGGTGACAGAAACCACCGATCAGGCCCATGCCGTACAATTGACCGGCTTTTTCTTCAAAGCGGCGGATCAACAACATCTCACGGTAAAAGCCCAGCAGCTCTTCTTTTGAAGGAGTTGGCTGGGCTTTGGTAGAACGACGACGAATAGTTTTTTGAGACGCGGGCTTTTGAGCCTGCAATTTTTTTACGGGCGTACTTTTGGCGGTCTTTGCCATGTCACATCACCTCCGACACGAATAGGGACGCCACCGAGTTTATTAAACACACGGCCTGGGCTCTTTTCGCGGTCGAAACGCAATGTAACGTCCGCACGAGCCTTCTTGTGTGGCGAATGCTGACCACCATACCCGCGGGACATGCGGCTTGCAAGAAATTTCATCTTGCACAACCTATTGATATTGCTAGTGTTTTGATGATTAACTGACATTTGATTAACCCCCGCACTTTCATCACACACACACACGATTACATTGGCAATTGTTACACACAACTGACATGTTACGAAATGATGATGCGCAAGGGTGGTTTCAAGGCTTAAGTTTTTCGGAATTTATGGCTGTGTTCAATTTTTGTGATGTGTAAATCATAGTGTTCATACCACTTCTCACGACCACCAACCTGGGCGGCCATGTGCTCCGGGTTGTCGCGCCAGGCTTCAATAGACTTAAGGCTGTCCCAGTAGGACACCGTGATGCCAAAGCCATGCTCATCACGCGCACTGTCAAAACCTAAACAGCCGGGTTGCTGGCAGACCAACTCGACCATGCGTTCGGCCGTTTGGGCATAACCTTCATCGTCAAGTGCGGTGCGTCGATTGGGAAAGATAACCGCGTAGGTCGGTGTGACAGTCTTGTTTTGCGCACTCATATGTCTTCCTGATTCAAGGTGATACACGAATGCATCAACCGTGCATGAGCCCATGCCGGATGACAATGGTAAATTATAAATTGGATTGATGCTTAGCCAAAGGCCAAAGGCCTAAGGCTTGAAGGACGCCAGTTTGCTGATCGTCGTATCGTTGGGGTGGATGATGACCACCAGCTCATCATCATTGCCGTAACCCAACAAAACCCGGGCGCGTTCTTCCAGCAGGTCCGGATCAAGGGTTTCGGGGCGCATCATCTGCACCATCTGCTGCATTTGAAAACGATCATCGCGCACATCGAGCACACGGGCCTGCAAGGTCTCGACCTCACCACGTAATTTGCCAAGCGCCAGCAACCCGCGATCACCCTGCACGGCGTGATACGCAAAATACACAACCACGGACATCCCGATAACGGGCCCTGCGATTTGACGGGCGCGAACCTTGAGCTCACGAAAAATACCCATGACCAAGCCTTTTCTCCCGGTCGGTGGCGCACAAATTTGCCCGACATCTTCTTGGCGGACACCTACTACTTATGCACGGTGAGGCGTTAACAAGGGCTTAGCAAATGCACATCACTGAAAATCAAAGTTCGGATTCGAGGCGTTTGCACAAGGTCTTCAACACCTTGATACGGGCGTAATATTTTGAGTTGGCCTCGACCAGGGTCCACGGTGCGATTTCGGTGGAGGTGCGTTCGACCATGTCGCACACGGCATGGGCATACTCATCCCACTTGTCGCGGTTGCGCCAGTCTTCATCGGTGAGCTTGAAACGTTTGTAGCCGGTGGCTTCGCGTTCGTTAAAACGTGTGAGCTGTTCGTCGGCGGTGATCGACAGCCAGAATTTGCAAACGATCACACCATGACGCGCCATTTCTTCTTCAAAATCATTGATTTCACCGTAGGCACGCAGCCAATCGGCTTGCGCACAATAGCCTTCGACGCGTTCCACCAACACCCGGCCATACCAGGAGCGATCAAAGATTGCAGTTTTGCCTTGGCCCGGCATATGGCGCCAAAACCGCCACAGGTACGGCTGCACCTTTTCTTCGTCCGAAGGTGCCGCGATGGGGTGGATGTCGTAAAAGCGCGAGTCCATAGCACCGATCACCCGGCGGATCGCCCCGCCCTTGCCCGCCGCGTCGTTGCCTTCAAACACCAACACCACGGAGCGGTCGTGGAATTTCTTGGAGCGAAACAGCTTATTGAGCTTACCCTGATAATATTCCAGCTGGTTTTTGTAGTCTTTTTTGCTCAACGCCTTGGTGTAGTCCAGCGCGGTGAGCAGATTGACATCATCAGATTGGTCCAACGCCACCACCGGCACCGACGCCGGGGTCGGCTTAGCGTCATCGGCCAGGCGCGCCTTAATGGCCTTGAGGATGGTTTTGGCGACCGTGAGATTGCGGTATTTTTCATCGCCACTTTCCACCACGATCCACGGTGCGTGGCCGGTGGAGGTGCGGCGCAAAACATGTTCGGCCACCGGCATCAAATCGTCATGGTGCTCATAGCGGTCCCAATCAGTCTTGGTGACCCGCCACTTGGTGGCTTTGTCGCCTTCGAGATCCTTCAAACGGTCTTTGAGCGCATCCTTAGACAGGTGCAGCCAAAATTTAAGGATCAACGCCCCTTCGTCGGCCAACATACGTTCAAAACGCAGGAAATCTTCAAGATAACTGTCGAGATAATCTCGCGACTTGCCGCCCTCAATATGCTGGCGCATGGGATGGCTGTACCACGATCCAAAAAAGAACCCGATGGCCCCTTTGGGCGGCAGCTTGCGCCAAAATCGCCACATGGCCGGGCGTTCTTGTTCTTCATCGGACGGATCGCCCATGGCGTGGGCGTGGATGTTGCGCGGGTCCATCCAAAAGTTCAGGGTATTGACGGTTTCGCCCTTGCCCGCACCATCGATGCCGGAAATGATCACCACCACCGGGAACGGCTTTTTTTCACCCAATTCAAACTGTGCATCCAACAGCTGTTCACGCAGTTTGGGCACTTCTATTTTATAATCGGCCTTGCTGATCGCATGACCCAATTCGGCAGCTTCAAACATAACGCATCCCCCCTAAGACTTTGGTGCAAAAGGGATAGTATCACGTTAGGCGATAAAGCGACAAACAAACACCTATTGGTATATGTCAAAGATTTGTCTGATTATATCTTGGGAATTAAGGGGGCACTATGGTTTTACGGATTGCCCCCCCACAGAGATTTGGCGGGGGAATTTGGATGACAGTAGAAAATGATGGGCACATAAATAAAAGACCCGCGGATCACCTAAATTCCATACTTTGACCCCGGCATTTCGGCACCACCTCGACAAAACCTTTAAAACCGTCCCTGTCGAAGGTGGCTTGTGCGACCTCATAAAAGCTCGCCCGCCAGCGACCATCTAGATCTTGATCGTCATAAAGTGCCAGCGCCATAATGCCAAACCTTAAGGACTGTGGCATATCATCGGCGCGGACTTAAGGCATCACCAAAATAAATGAACCAAATTATCAGTTTATATTACTTAAAAACCATAATAATTCTTGGGCAACAGACAAGTGATATTTGACCTTACTCATTTTTACGAGTATTTGGATAGAGTATTGCTTTATTGATACAATTCAAAGAGCCTTCAATTGAATGGGGCCTAGGGTCAGGGCTGTTCAACGCTAGTTACTTGAAGCGATAGGCAAGCACCCTTTTGATGTCGAGGGCGTTGCACCACAGGGCATCTGCGATGTTGC
>JAESUA010000245.1 GCA_016763255.1 Magnetovibrio sp.
CCTGCATCATGGCCATGCGCCGTGGCGGTCGTCAGTTGGAAAACATCAATGAATTGGGCGGTTTGGCTAAAACCCATCCGGCCATGGCTGCGGCACTGACCATCTTCATGTTCTCGATGGCGGGGATTCCTCCGTTGGCGGGCTTTTTCGGTAAGCTTTACATCTTCTTGGCGGCGATCGAAGCCGAACTTTATACCTTGGCGATCATCGGTGTGTTGACCAGTGTGGTGTCGGCGTTCTTCTACATTCGCATCATCAAGATTATGTATTTTGATGCGCCAGGGATCGAACCGTTGGACAGCCCGTTGCCACGCGCCATCAGTGGTGTGTTGATTGTCACCAGTGCGTTCATCTTGCTGTTCTTCATATTCCCGGCCCCGTTGATCAACTGGGCGGGTGTGGCTGCGGCTTCGCTGTTTTAATGCCCAGTTACAATTATGAACCATAAGAAGACCCTCCAGCTCCCGAGCCCTTATCGGCTTGTGGAGCTGGAGTGCGTCGATTCAACCAATGCCGAAGCCAAACGTCTGGCCGAGCAAGGCGCACCCGATTGCACCATCGTCTGGGCCAAAAGCCAAACCGCAGGGCGCGGGCGGCGTGGCCGTGAATGGGTATCTGGCGACGGCAATCTCTATTTTTCAATCCTGCTGCGCATGCCGTACCCGATGGAAACCATGACCCAGCTGAGCTTCGTCGCCGCCAACGCGGTCGCCGACGCGGTGCAGGTAGCGGCCCCGCGCGGCAGCTTTGTTAACGTCAAATGGCCCAACGACGTGTTGGTCGAAGGTAAAAAAATCTCCGGCATACTTATGGAAGGTGAGCCGGATATGGAAACCGGCGCGTTTAAATGGTTGGTGCTGGGCATCGGCGTCAACATCGCTTCGCATCCGGTGGTCGAAGAGGGCGCTTATCCGGCGACCTCATTGGCGGCGCAAGGCAGCACGGGGGCTGATCTTGATGTTGCGGCGATGCTCGATACTTTGGCCAAGCGCTTTTTGGCCGGATTGGCCACCTGGCGCAACCTCGGTTTTGGCCCCATCCGCCGCCATTGGCTGGCCCGCGCCAAGGGCCTCGGCGGCCCGGTGACGGTGCGCTTGCCCAACGAAACCATCGAAGGGGTGTTTGGTGCCTTGGATGAAAAGGGCGCTTTGATCCTGCACCTGGATGGCCAGCCCAACCGCACCATCACTGCTGGGGATGTCTTTATCCCTTTTTAGGCAACGGTTTAGATTGCTTTAATTTATTTTGCTGTTATCTAGAAAAAAATGAGCCTTTTTACGTACGCTTTCACTTTTGTCTTTAGCGAGTTCATGGCTGATTTTCCGCATTGTCGCTGAGGCTTCGTTTCGCATTTTTATAAGCTGAGACGCGATGACCTTTTTGACAACAATTGACCTGTCAGTGCTCCCTTGAATCAAGAGAGCATCAATACTTAGGTCGTGATCTATGTTTCGAAACTTGAAAACGGCTATTCGCTTTTTTAGTCCATAAACTTTATCAATCCATTGATATGCGTGACCAACTTTCCAACGGGCTTGTTTGGACAGCAAGGTCTCGTACGCAATTGCTCTTAAAAATGGGTTTTCTGCATCTTGGGCTATTTGATGTAAGTGCTTATCAATGCCAGCTTGCATTAATGAATTTCTAAAGACTTTTGATGCCTTACCTACGTGAGGCTGCATTAGCCTAGATACAAATGCCACGATCACATCTTCTCGAAACAATGTTTGTTCAAGAATCTTTCTCTCTTGAGTAGACCATCGCTGGAATTTGTTAAATCTCTGATGCAAATCGAAAGCTGAAATTGAAACCGTTTTAGCAGGCACCAAAGGAAATATATGACGTGCGCAATTATATGCAGCATGCCTAACTTGCTCTACCCAATCATTGAGACATTGAGACAATGCAGAAAAAACAAACGGACAAATATCCGTTTCGTTCCAATGCTTGAGTGCTGCTTCTCTATAGTATCCGTCGCTGTGGAAGAGAAATAAAAAACATAATTTGGGATGTTGTGACAGCAATGAAAGATAAGGGCGCGTCAAAACAGATACAGTGGCAGGCCCACTGAACCCATTTGCAAGACGGACGGCCCAGGGGACTTTGTGTTTGTCCCAATTAAAATGCAGCTGTGCTGAAGCACGAATTTCCCGAGACGCTTGTTTTATAGAACTGGGGGGAAGTTCCTGAAGATCGTTAATGAATTGATTTATATACGGTTCAAATGCCAAATTATCCCTAAGTGCATTTGACAGTTTTTGTAAGTTTTCTTGAACATGCGGCTTTATAATAGTTTTTTTGTTCGATGTAGCCATGTTGTTTTTCATAATCAATGAGTTTGAAAGATTTGCATTGGGTTGATAGTGATTGAATTATTCCGGGTGTCAATATGCTGCCATACTTCAATTCCTATGTTCATACGCAACATGCTGCTTAGCTTATGCGAAAAGTTTTTTGCGATGTTGGGAATGCCATGGTAGTGAATGCCATGTTACTAGCGATAGATTCAGGCAATACCAACACCGTTTTCGCCGTGTTTAACGACGCGGGTGAGATCAAGGGTGAATGGCGCGCCACCACCCCCAACCATCAGACCTCCGATGAATATGCGGTGTGGCTGTTGCGCTTGTTGGAGTTGACGGATTTAAGCGCCGCCGACATCGACGCCGCGATCATTGCCACCGT
Organism: Magnetovibrio sp.; assembly: GCA_016763255.1. Lineage (GTDB taxonomy): Bacteria > Pseudomonadota > Alphaproteobacteria > Rhodospirillales > Magnetovibrionaceae > Magnetovibrio. The sequence continues at coordinate 2,686 of JAESUA010000245.1, forward strand.
GGTGCCTACCAATTTGCGCAGCCTTAAGGTCTTGTGCAAAAAGTACTTTAAGGCCGAGGCCTTGGTGGTGGGTGAAGAGGACGTCGATTTGGGCGTCGAGGTGTTGATCGAAAATGCCCATGAGGTCGGTGCCGATCGTTTGGTCAATGCGGTGGCCGCCAATGCCAAATATGGTGGGCCGCTGATTTGCGTCGATTTTGGAACCGCCACAACATTTGATATCATAGATCAAGACGGCAACTATGCCGGCGGGGTGATCGCCCCGGGCATCAATTTGTCGTTGGAAGCCTTGCACATGGCGGCGGCTAAGTTACCGCGGGTGGCCGTGGAACGACCCGCAAAGGTCATCGGCACCGGCACGGTTTCGGCCATGCAATCGGGCATTTATTGGGGTTATGTATCGATGATCGAAGGCATGGTTGCACGTATTCGCGAAGAGTTTGGCGCCGACATGGACGTGGTCGCCACCGGCGGTTTAGCGGTTATGTTTAGCGAGGCCACCCGTATCATCAATTGGACCGATAAAGATCTGACCCTGCGCGGTCTTTATCTGATCCACAAAAGAAATCAGGCTTAAGTTATGACGGACAAAAATACCGGCAAAAATACCGGCAAAAATACTGGCGAAGAACTCCTGTTTTTGCCTTTGGGCGGTGCCGGTGAAATCGGCATGAACCTGAACCTTTATGGGTACGGCAGGCCCGGCAACGTCAAATGGATGATGATCGATTTGGGCATCACCTTTGGTGACGGCACCCATCCCGGCGTCGATGTGATCATGCCCGACCCGGCCTATATCGAACACCATAAAGAAGACCTCGCCGGGATCGTTTTGACCCATGCCCACGAAGACCATTTGGGCGCGGTGCCGTATTTGTGGGAGCGTTTCGGCTGCCCGATTTACGCCACCCCGTTCACGGTTTCGATCATTCAGCGCAAGCTCGCCGAAGTGGGCCTGCTGGACATCGTGCCGATTGTCGAGGTGCCGCTCAACAGCTCCTTTGAGGTGGGGCCGTTTCAACTTGATTTGATCACCCTGACCCACTCGATCCCCGAACCCAATGGCATCGCCATTCGCACCCCGCTGGGCACCGTGTTGCACACCGGTGATTGGAAGCTCGACCCCGATCCGGTGATCGGTGAGCCGTCCGACATGGCCGCGCTGCGCCGTCTTGGCGATGAAGGCGTGCTGGCCATCGTCTGTGACAGCACCAATGTCTTCACCCCCGGCACCAGCGGTTCGGAAGGTGATATCTATGAGAGCATGAAGACCCTGGTCGAAGGCTGCAAGGGCCGGGTGGTGGTGACGTGTTTTGCCTCCAACGTGGCGCGGCTCGACACCTTATCCAGGGTCGCTCAGGCGGTCGGTCGTGAGGTGATTTTAGCGGGCCGCTCATTCTGGCGCATGATCGATGCGGCTAAGGAAAATGGCTACCTGCAAGACGCGCCCAATTATTTGGATGAAGACATGTGCGGCCATTTGCCC
>JAESUA010000246.1 GCA_016763255.1 Magnetovibrio sp.
AGCATTGGGTCCGGTTTGACATCGGCCAGCGCCGTATACTGGACATCATGGGTCCAAGATATATTGCCCTTTGACGGACTTTTTGTAATTTCAATATTAGCGACAATCGCCGCCCGATCTTCGGTGCCGATTTTGACCAATAATCCTGTCTCGCCGAAGACCTCACGAGATCCTAAATTTTCATTCACGATGGCAACATCCACATCGCCGTCGCTGAGAAGTGTCGAGATCTCGGGGTTCGAAAAATCAAACATCGTGATGATGAAATCAGCGCCCTCAGCACGTAACCTTTTCGCTTCGTCACGGGTACTTTCGATGGGGTCGAGAATTTGAATTCTGTCCGGCAAATAATCGACCATGACTTCGGGGGAAATTGCCGCGATGATGCCGATCTTGATGGCTCCGGCCTCAGTCATTCGCGAACGTTCCAAACCGCTTACGTTGCCGCCGGTAAGGGGGTCAAAAATATTTGTGCCAAGCATGGGAAACGAAGCTTCATTGGCCCGCAACGTCAACTCGTCCGCGCCATTGCTGAACTCACGCTTGGCCACAGCCATCGCCGTTGGCTCGATGGCGTTCAGCACATCAATCATATGCGACCCTTTGTCAAAGGCGGCAAGCGTGCTTGGGGCAAGGGAATCGCCGCCGTGTAAAAAAAGAACCGGCGTACCATCCGTGCGTGCTGCATTGACCATCGTGCTGACCTGCGCCAGCCCGCCTTTTTCAGTATCAGCAATGTTGGGAAGGTTTGAGACATAAATAACGGTTATCTTTTGAGACGTTGACGATGCTTCTTGAGCCGCCAAATTGGAGGAAGCAATGCTCATGACCAAGCTTAAAAAGATCGCCCACATAAAATTCAAAACGATTCTGTTATCCATACCCAGTTTGTATTCCAATATTTGTCACATTAATGTAATGCAATTTTAATATGTAATTGGATTCTTACGTCAAGTGCAACACCTGAGGCTGTCTAAGGATGCCTCAACGGGCGTAAAGTAGCCACAAATGACAGTTGGTCATTGAGCATATACTCGTGCCTGACAGTACGACGCCGGGCGACCATTTCATCATCAGCTATCAAAGCAATACAAACTCTTGCGATTTGGCTGGTTTGCGAGTCAAACATTCCAGCAGACTCATAGGTTACTTGTATTGAAGACAAAAGAAATTAGCGTTACAGGTGTATTTCTGGCGCTCTGCCGCTTCTATCATTTGCACCCAGTTCGTTACTTTTTTTGGGCTGTCCCGGCGTGCTCCAAGTCTTTCCTCACCGCATCACCTGATTGCTTCGCAGGCTGAAATTTTGGCTAAGTGATCTACTCCCCGTAAATCAGATAGTAGCTCACACAGAAAACTGAGTAAAAATTAATCCATTACCCACACAACGTTTAGGGTGCAGCTGAAATGAAAAATAACTTCTATCTCGTTTTTGAACAACGGAGTCAGAAGCCGCTCTCGCGTATTAAAACGCTCCACACCCTGTTCCAGGCCCTCATGATAAGGCTTTGTGGTGCGCCTTTGATGTGGGTTGTGCCGCGTATCACCACTGCGGGGGCGCCGATGGCGGGGGCGGGCGATAGGATCACCCGATAGATGCCCCGAATGGGGACCAGGCTACCATGAAGATCCGTTTCAACAGGTATGTCGCCACCATTGACCGAGGCCAGATACGCAATGTCCAGGACCTGGCTGTTTATGTCGGAAATTGTGGTTACACGTGCTGTTAACATGGGTTGGCTGGGGTTTTCGGGATGGAATGTGGCTTGTGCCCCCACGTTGACCCAGCCCACGTCTAGCTCATCAATGAAGCCGTTCAGTCGTGCCGCGCCCAGGGCGACCACCTTGGCCAATGGGTCTTTATCGTTGATCCATAGGCCCGTCTTGAGGGCTGCGTCAAAATCCGTCACCCGGCCGTCAATTGTCGAGCGTACCGTCAGCAATGCCTTTTGGTCTTCCAGCCCGCCTAGCGCGCTGATTTCGCCAGCAAGGCGGCGCTGCAGAATACGGATGTTTTCCGCTTCGCTTCCGCCCGCTGCTTCGCGACGCACCTGCTGGCGGACCGTGGCGATCTGCAGCTGAGCAATGGTAATTTGATGGTTCAAGTCGAAAGACTCTAAACTCAGTAAGACGTCGCCACGTGAGACCAAGTCGCCACGTTTCACATGCACCGTCACGATGCGGGCAGCCACGGGGGCATAAATATGTGCGCGGTCAACAGCCTGTAACACGGTCGGCACGGTGATGGTCGTTTGCCACGGGATAACCAGCCCGGCCCCGCCCCCGACAAGGATCATGGCCATCAAGATTATGTTTTTGTTGAGCGTAAAGGCATCGCGCCGTTTCCACCATTGCAGTCCTTCACGTGCGATGGGCAGCCCGATGAACCAAATGATTTCGACAGCGAATAAAAATGCACCCAATAATTTGAAGAAAAAGACATAAACAAGAACGGCTATGCCTAAGAATAAAATCAAGCGGTAGATCCATGTGGCGATGGCGTAAACGATCAAAATGTGCCCCAGTTGGGCCGGGAAGGTTTCCGGTGCGGCCTCGCCAAAGCCGAACAAACGTTCGCGTAACCACCATCTGGCATGGCTGAATGAGCGGTCCTGAAGGTTTTCCACGTCCAAGGCATCGGATAACAGGTAATAGCCATCGAACCGCATAAACGGGTTTAGGTTTACCGCGAGGGTCATAATCCAGGTGATCGTTGCGATGACGAAGGCAGCGCTTCGTGCGGGGCCGTCGGGCAGGAAACTCCATAACAAGGTTGCCAACACCGCCAGCGTTAGCTCAATCACCATGCCGGCCGCGCCAATGGCGATGCGTTCTTTTTTACGCGTCAGGCGCCAAGCATCGGAGGTGTCCGTATAAAGAACGGGCCACATGACCAAAAAGGCCACACCCATGGTTGGCACCCGGCATCCATAACGAACCGCCGTATAAGCGTGACCCAGTTCGTGAAACACCTTGGCGATGACGAGGGCGAGGCCGTACCATAAAAAACCCTCGGTATTGGAAAAATGCATAAAGGTTGCAAGATACGTGTCCCATTGGCGCACGGTGAGATAACCGCCTAAAATGGCGATCATCATCACCGTTACCATCGCCGTCTTTGACATGAACAAGCGGGCCAAGGGCATTGTTGCGGTGAGGAAGTTTTGGGGGCGTACCAGGGGGATACGAAAGAACAAATAATGGTGCAGCGCCCAAGTGAACCAGGATGTTTTTGTCGTCTGTCCCACTGTATTCAGGTCCGCCATCTCGGCTGGGCTTTCGCGCCGGATCAGCATGTTGATGTTGAGGAAGCGCACAATCCAGTCACGCTCGCCATCGAGGGGGCGACGTCCGGTCATCTGTGATACGGCATTTGCGATCTTCGACCAATCACCTAGGTGCCAGTGGCTTAAAAGCTCGAAGGCGGTCTGGGTGATGCGAAAGTATCGGCTGCGCACTGGATCGTATACGGTCCAGGTCGGTGCACCACCCCTGGCCCTGGGCCCCGGCAACAGTTCCAAGTCGTCGCGCAACACCGGTAAGCCGGGCATGAGCAGGTCTGACATTGGTAGGCTGACCATGACGCCTTAAACCCCGAACCACTGTCGCAAAGCGGACAGCGGACGACGGAATAAATACAAGAAAAGAGACACCTCTCCGCCTTGCACTTTGGCCGTCCCACGCA
>JAESUA010000247.1 GCA_016763255.1 Magnetovibrio sp.
ACGGCGATGTTCACATCCGCATCCGTGCGCAACACGGCTTTGAGCAATGCCAGCCCGTCCAGACCTTGCCACGCTTTCAGCAAGGTTTGCACCAGTCCCGAGGTCAGACCTCGTTGAGGCTTTTGAGCAGCCTGTGTCATTGCGCCGCCCCCACCAAAAAGCCAGGGATCGCGCTCAAGACACGCTCAACTTCCGCATCCGCCGCCTACGCCCAAGCCTGCAATGCAGGCAAGGCGTCGGACGGCTGACCACCCGACAGCACCGCGGCCTCTACCACCACCGCACTGTTGAGGGCATTCAGCAGGTCCTTGTTGTGCGGCCACTGCTGGCGAATGTCTGCGGCCAATTGCTCAACCGGTTGTGCTTCGTTGCCGCCTGCGATGGTCAGCAAGCGTTGCGCGGGCAGAACCAAGGCTTCATGCACATGGATGACCGCTTGTTCACGGTTTTCCACCCGTTCAGCGCGCAACACATCTTGGCGTGCCACACGGGCAAGATCGGACAGATGTTCACCGACCACAGAACCTGCAGCGCATTCACCGGTGGAGGTCACCGGCGGCACGAAGATGTTGTCGTCGGCAACATCAAAGCGCAAAAATGCCGCCTTGGCGTCCTCAGCCTTCAGCACCGGTGCAAGGATTTCGACAATACCGTGCGAACCGACACGTTCGGCCCACTGGCGCACACTTTCATCATCAGCTTTGCCCACCTTGATGGCTTCCAACAACAAAAGCAGCGTTTGCTTGGCGCGCTTGGCCGGAATGAACGGGCCGGTGATGCCGTGCTGTTTTGGGCTGCCGCCCAAGTGCACCTGATAATGCGGTGCGGGCTTGCCATCGATTTTTTTGGCGATACCGTGCAGGCCAATATCACCAAGATGGTGATGACCGCACGAGTTGTGGCAGCCCGATACGCGCAGTTTCAAGTTGGGCAGGCCATCAAATTCCGGCCCCGCATCCAACAGGCTTTCGGCCAGCGCATGGCTGTCGGTGATGCCGATGGCGCAGGTGTAGGTTCCGGGGCAAGACACCAAGTTATCCATCGCGTGTTTGCGCCCGCTGGCATCCAAGCCCAAATTGCGCGTGGCCTCGATAAAGAGCTCGACACTGCCCGCATTCAAGCCCACCGCGACGATGTTTTGATCGCGCGTCAGGCGCAGCTCAGTGGCACCAGAAGCTTCGGCCAAATCGGCCAAGTTTTCCAACTGCCCAGAGGTCAACCAGCCGAGCGGCACTTCAATGCCCACGGCGGTATGCTTTGAGGGCTGGGCAATCGGGCCGCGAAGACGCAGTTCACCAGCGTCACCACCGGCTTCGTTCCAGTCCAATTCGGCCCAGCTGCGCCGTTCAAAATTACGGATCAGCGCGTATTGTTCATGCACCAAGCGCACGAACTCTTGTTCGCCAAAACGCTTCACCAAAAACTTGATACGCGCCCGATTTTTATTTTCGCGCGATGAATGGGCCACGTGGACACGGGCCACGGCTTCTTGAACGCCGGGCAGCTCATCTTCGCTGACAAACTCGAACAACTCGACCGCGATCGAAGGGTGGGTACCCAGACCGCCACCGGCCACCACACGAAAGCCCTTTTGGCCGTCGCGCTCAACGGCGATAAAGCCAAGGTCGTCGATGGAACTAAGGCCGCAATCGGTGGCGCAACCCGAAACTGTGGTTTTGAATTTGCGCGGCATGTGCTGGGTCAGCGGATGACGTAACCACGCCCGCGTCAGTTTCCCCGCCGTTTGCGCCGCATCGGTCAATTCCGATCCGCAAAAACCGGCTTTAGGGCACGCCGTTATGGCGCGAAACGTATTACCTGAGGCTTCGCGGGTGCTGACCCCACCGGTGTTCAACTGCTCCACAAACGGAGCCAGGTTTTTCAGCGCGATGAAGTAGAGCTGAATGCCCTGGCGGGTGGTGATGTGAATGTCACCGCCGCCATGGGCCGCGTTCGAACGCGCAATGGTGCGGGCCTGCTCCAGGCTCATGCGTCCACCGGGCAATTTGACGCGCATCATGTGCTCACCGGCTTGGCGCTGTTCATAAATGCCAAAACGCAGACGGAAGGTTTTCCAGCGGTCATCATGCCAATCACCACTGATGTAGTGGGCGATTCCGGCACGAAACTCGGCAATATCGTCGTTTGAGGCCAATGTTTGGTTGTCAAAATCGACAAAGTCGTTTGCTGGTCGTTCGAAAGTCATGTGTTCATCCTTGGTGAGTGCGAGGCATACGCGTCCCCGCTTCGAGCGCTCATAGGGCGTTCGATAAAATGGCTCTTAAGCTTTAAATGAAGTAACGCAGGGGCCGTCTCATACGGAGACGGAAGCTACGCTCACATACAACAGTGCAAGCGACAACAAAGTGCGTTGTTGGAACCAGTAACTGGCATTCGGAAGCTGGAGTACTGAATCATGTTCATCATTTTGTCCGCCTTTGGTCTATTGGACCCGCGAAAAACACTTCCACGGCGCTTTAGCTTCGATTTTTTAACGCGGTCGCAAGCTGCCCCCTCAAATCACCGCGGTTCGTTCAGGATCACTCCTAAATGTAGGCACAACGGGTCGAACCATCCCGCTGGAGACTATAAAACACACAGCAAGTGTTCTTGTCAAATATTCTTTGTATATTTTGTGTGTTTTAACTTTAATGTACACTGATAAATGTAATTAATTACCAGTCATCGTCAAATTTGAGCTTATCAACAATCGGCCCCATGGCGCGAAAGCGCAGAATTGCGCCGCCAATGATGAATAAAACGCCCGTTAATGCCCACATAATGGGGTGCACGATGATCTCTAAACTGGACAGGAAATAGCCGCGGGCAGGTTCTAAAATGATCCCCAGCACCAAATACACAGCGGTAAACAAAATGATCAAAATGCCTATACGCAGCAACAACATGGTCATCCGATAGGACATCGGCTGCGTGACCTTCATGCGATGCTCGACCTTATCCCAAAAATCATCATCTTCCACTGACATGGTCATCGTGATCTCCCAATCGTTTGAACACTCACCATCAAGATGGTCCCCCATTTATCCACGTTTGGCAAATTCACAGAACTGATCGCCGTCTTCAAATGACAAGTTTTGTGAATATTGCGTTAAATGCATGGAAAGGTTTGTCATGCCATACTTAAGGCACGGTCAAGAATGACCGTCAGACCAAAGGAGAAACCTGATGCGGTATTATCTTAAGGCACATGAGGATATGGGAAACGAAATCACCCACCTTGCCGACAACCTGGTCCATCATTTAGGCGTAGAAGATGCCCTGCGCATCTGCCGCGAAAATTCATGGGACGGGGTGATGCTCGAAATCCAAGATCGTCTGAACGAAAGCGTCCAACACTGAGCTTTCGGGCACTGATTTAAAAGCGGTGCAAGCTTACGATTTTGATTTTACATAGCTAACGATAAAATCAGCTACGGCCTCAACATTGTTCAGGTCGAGCAACGGAATCTTTATCCCATCGACCGCCTCATCCGTGGCCAACGCGACCACGCTGTCATCGGTTTTACACAACAGTTTTTTGCCGCGCGACGGACGACTAACCTCGATTTTGGCGAAGCGATGCGACTTAAACCCTTCGATCAGAAGGATGTCCACCGGGGCCATTTTGGTGAACAACTCTTCCATGTCCGGCTCCGGCTCATCACGCAATTCATTCAACAAAGCCCAGCGTTTTTTTGAGGTCAGCAACACTTCGCGTGCGCCCGCCTGACGATGCAAATAACTGTCCTTACCGGGCTTATCCATATCAAAATCATGATGAGTGTGCTTCATGGTCGACACCGTGTAGCCGCGCCCAATCAACACCGGGATCAATTCGGTCAGCAAGGTGGTCTTGCCGGTTCCGCTCCAGCCGATGATGCCGATGATGTGTTGGGGGCCCTGCCTTGAAACAGACACGGGAGACTTGCTAGAATCATTCATAAAGGCAGATTATCCGATTTTGACACCCGAAAGGGCGATTGGTTCAATGAACTATGCCGTCCCCTCCCCCCGCTGACAAGGGAAGAGGCATCAGGCGCCCTCATTCACAAGCACTATAAGATGCAATCACGACATCGTTACAATGTATAGTGATTGCCGACTATTGATGTCCCCAGGGCCAAAACGCATATGAACGACGAAGCCTTAGCTGAAGGGGTGCGCCCCGAAGGAGGAATTCGACGTCATGGCTCAACCTGACAAACACGCCAGCGTTCAATCGACGCTCGCATCTGCCAAAACAATGATTTATGAGGCGGTGAACGCCTTTAGTGGCGGTAAATTAGATGATGGTGAAAAAATCATCACCCAGGTGATCGCCGACCTGGAACGCATCAGCCCCGATTTACCCAATGAAAACTCGCACGTGCAAGAGACCGCCAAAGACATCACGTCACGCGCTTTTTTGGTGAGAACTGATCTTAATGAAGCCGACCTGATCGTGCACCCGTGGCGCGCTAAACATTAAGGACTTTTGCGGTCTCGCTTCGCCGCCTACATCTGTTTGATGGCAATAAGGGCTTTTATGGCCGGCTGCTCGTTCGAGGCCATTAGAGAAAAGCCGTGGCTTGGCTCAAGTCCTCTTTGGTATTGATGTTGAAAAAGGGGTCGACGGGGGTGATGTCAAAATCCACCGTCGCGACTTTGTAGCGAGACGTCCAGGCATCGACTTTGCGCAGGCCTTCTTGTTCCATGGCTTTGCGCAAATCAAACCGCAATCCCACCGGCCACAAGCCAAACACCGGATGGCTGCGCCCGTTCGAAGATACGGTGCCGAGATCGGCTTTTTGCCGGGTGATACAGGCCTGCACGCGGGCCACCCAGTTGACCGGAATGAACGGTGCATCGGTGGCAAACGTCGCAATCCAGCGAGCCTGGGGGACGTGCTTGGCAACACACTCCATCGCCGTGAGCACACCGGCCAAGGGTCCGGCGTGACCTTCGATGCTGTCACACAACACCGGCAAGCCCAAATCGGGAAAACGCGCTGCATCGCCATTGATGTTGAGAATCAAAGCACCAACTTGGGGGGCGGCATTGAGTGCGGCACGTTCCAGCAAGGTTTTGCCGTCCAGCATCTGGAGACATTTGTCACCACCGCCAAATCGGCGCGATTGCCCGCCCGCCAGCAAAACACCGGCAATTTCACGCGAGCCTGATGGGATAAAAGCTTGTGTATTCATGGGGGAGGCCTACTTTTGATTTTCAATAGTTCGCAAAAAGAGTGATACACGACAATCACCATTTCATGACATACCAAAATATGGTGATTCTCTATTTATCACACAACATTTTTCAGCCCCATCCATTGCACCTTGTCGGGACAAGTCCCATAGTTTAAGTGGATGGAGCGTAAGGGTTTTAACGGGAGGAACACCCCATGTTTTCAAAAATAGCTATCGGCTTCGGCCTGATTATCATGGTCGTCGCAGGGGGGATTTATTACCTCTCGCAAAATGCCGGCAAAATAGTCGAATCAATGATCGAAGAGCAAGGCTCGCATGTCATGAAGGTCGACGTGCAACTGGATGCGGTGGAGCTCAACTTCCCCGATCTGAAAGCCAGCATACGCGGCCTCACCGTCGCCAACCCAGAAGGCTTTCAGACCGAACGCGCCATCAGCCTTGGCGAAATCAGCGTCAAGATGGCCAAGGACTGGCCTTCGGATTTGATCGTCATCGAAGAGGTGATGATCAACGCCCCGGAAATAACCTATGAAATCGGTTCCGGCGGTTCCAACATTGCAACCATCCAAAAGAACGTCGAAGACTTCATGAAGGCCATCAGCAGCCAGAAAAAGAAGTCCGGCATCGGCTTGCCGTCTAACGAAAAAGACCAAAGCAAAGGCCCAAAAATCATTATCAACGATTTTTACCTGAAAAACGGCA
>JAESUA010000248.1 GCA_016763255.1 Magnetovibrio sp.
AACCATCGCATGTTGAATTCAGGTGAGCATCTACCCGAGATGTTTGTCGATTTGTGGAAGACCATATCCAAGGGTAAAATATGGAGTGGCGACATCAAGAACAAGACCAAGGATGGGGGCCATTATTGGGTCAATGCCACCATCATTCCGTTTCTAAATACAAAGGGGAAACCCTATAAATACGTCAGCATCCGCACCGATATCACCCGCAATAAAAAAATTGAAGCGTCCTTGCTGGCCAGCAAGGAGAAGTTGGAACACTATGTAACGGAATTGGACAGCTCGCGTTCAGTCTTGGAACGTCAAGCCATGGAACTTGTCGTTGTGGCGGAACGCGAAGCCTTTCTCAATCAGCAACTGAAGTACGAAGTCGATGTTAAAAATACGTTCTTTTCCATCATCTCCCATGATCTGAAAAGTCCCTTTACCTCCTTGTTGGGCATGACTCACGTGATGGCTCAATCAGCAGACATGTTTACCCACGAAAAAATGGTCGAATATGCACGTGACGTGAATGAGGCCGGGGAGCGGGTGTTTGAGCTTTTGCAAAATTTGTTGGAATGGTCACGGTTGCAGATGGACGGAGCCACAGTTGAACCGCAAACGCTTTCGTTGGGTGAACAAGCGCAAGAAAGTTTTGATATTCTCAAACCTGTCGCGGTGGAAAAAGGCATTACGCTGAGCAATACAATCAGCGATTCCACGGCCTATGCCGACCGGGACATGGTGCAGACGGTGATCCGCAACTTGGTGGCCAATTCCCTAAAATTTACCCCCTCTGGTGGGACCATTGAGGTGAGCGCCGCAAACGGTGGTAATTCGGTTCAATTGACCGTATCCGATAGCGGCGTCGGCATGACGGCGGAGCAGGCCAAACATGTTTTTGCCCTGGATCAAAAAACCTCGACCATCGGCACCAATGGGGAAAGGGGGACTGGTTTGGGGTTGCCGCTGTGCAAAGATATGATCGAGCGCAACGGCGGGCGTATTTGGGTTGAAACGGCACCGGGAAAGGGCGCGCAATTCCACTTTACGCTGCCCACTGGCAATTGAAACATGGGCAACTGAAACACGGGTAACTGAAACATGGGCAACTGAAAAAATTACTGTGCTGCGGCGCGTTTTAAGGTTTCATTGCGCACCTTATAGGGCCGCTTGGCGATCCACTTTTTGATGAATTTTTTGAGTTCCGAAGATTCTCCATCGGGCAACACCACTTTCAGCGAAACATAATGATCGCCGCGCCCACCGATACCGGGGTCTTGGGTGTGGGGGCGGTGGATGCCTTTGGTCCTGAGGCGTAACTTGGTGCCGGTGTTGGAGCCTTCCGGCACCGTGACCATCATCAGGCCGTGGATGGTTTCAACCTCGATGCGCCCGCCAAGCAACGCTTCGGCCAGGGTCACCGCTTCTTCGCTGTATACGTTGAGGCCTTCGGTACTGAACTTGCCATCGTCTTGGATAAGGATTTCCACCAGCGCATCGCCAGCCTTGCCGCCACCCAAGCCAGACATGCCTTGGCCCTTAAGGCGCAACACCTGGGCGTTTTCGGTGCCCATGGGGATGCGCACTTTTAACGTTTTTCCGGAGGTCATGCGCACGGCCTTTTCCGTACCGCACGCCGCATCCAGGAAGGGAACTTTTAGGGTGTAATTGACGTCGGCACCTTTGGCCTTGATCGACTGGCGGGGGGGGTGAGCCCGTGCCGTGCGGTCTTTGAAAAAATTGTTGAACGGGTTTTTGCTGGCGCGCGCGCTGGCGTTGCGTTTGTAGGTCTCGTAGCCGTTAGGCGAGCCGCCAAAACCGGCCCGTCGGTTGCCCATAGCGTCAATTTCACCGGCATCGAGTTTGCGGCGTTTGCTGGGGTCTGACAACAGATCGTAAGCGGTCGAGATGTCTTTGAAGCGTTCTTCAGCGCGCATATCGCCGGGGCGGCGGTCCGGATGATGTTCGCGTGCCAGACGACGATAGGTCTTTTTGATATCATCTGCGCTGGCGCTACGCGAAACGCCAAGGGTTCTGTATGGGTCGGTCATTTAAGTTACGAGCTCCGGTTCGTCGATGACCTGCCATTGTCCATCGGATGATTTGCAGGCGGTTCCGGTGGCGGTGCGATCTTCGCCTTCGACACTGACGGTGGTTTCAAATTGGCGGCAGTTTTCGCCTTTGTCGTTGGCGTAGACCTGGTCCGGGGTGATCGAGCCTGAGTTACCGCTGTCTGGATTGGACCAACTGACGGTTTGCCCGGGTTTGCCGTATTCCAAGGTGTCTTCGGTGGTGCGCTTGGAAAAATGTTTGTCGGTGCTGGTCATTTCTTTGGCGATGTCTCTGCCCCACATGGCACCCAGCGTCGCGCCAATGACGATGGCGACATTGCGGCCGGTGCCTTTGCCCATTTTAGAGCCAATGATGCCGCCGACGAGGCCGCCCACCACGGCCCCCATGGTTTCGGTCCGGTTGTCATTCCACGAACAGGCGCTGACACCCACCAGCAGCGCCGCCGCAAGGACGCCGCGCACCAGCGTAGAGCATGTATTGACGGGCTTTAGTGCCATCACCATGAGATAAAACTCTTGTTTGAACGTTCTTAAATTCTGTGGCCGAAGACGCTGCCTTGTTATATGTAGGGTTACAAGGCGTGCACACCACGGCAATTTTGATTACAACGCATCTATGGTAAATATCGTCTTAACGAGGGGTGAAAATTCCCCGAATTAAACAGTAGGTTCGCAGATGACCAGCATTCCCACCGATGCCAATCCGCTTGATTTGTTTCAAGAATGGCTAAGCCTGGCTGAAGACAAAGAACCCAACGACCCCAATGCGATGGCCCTGGCGACGGTGGATCAAGACGGCATGCCGTCGGTACGCATGGTGTTGCTGAAGGGCCATGACGATCGTGGTTTTGTGTTTTACACCAACCTGGGCAGCCAAAAGGCGCAAGAGCTTGTCGCCAATCCCAAGGCTTCACTTTTGTTTCATTGGAAAAGCCTGCGCCGCCAAGTGCGCATTTCCGGTGCGGTGAAAGCGGTCAGCGATGTCGAGGCCGACGAATATTATGCATCGCGTCATCGCGATTCACGCATCGGCGCATGGGCATCAAAACAATCACAGCCGCTTGATGGCATGTTCGAACTGGAAGGCCGGGTCGCTAAATACGCCGCCAAGTTCGCCATTGGTGAGATTTTGCGGCCAGATTTTTGGTCGGGTTTTCGCATCAAACCGGCGCGCATCGAATTTTGGCATGATCGGCCATTTCGCTTGCACGAACGGGTGGTGTATATTCAGGGCGTGGATGGTTGGGAAAAAGAACGCCTCTATCCTTAAGAGCATGAGGCGCAAGTTATTATGAACGATAGCATCACACCTTCTTCACCAAAACAACTCGACCGCGAAGCGGCGGGGCGCTTGATGCGCCTTGCGACCTATGCCGCGGTAGGCATGGCGACGACCTTGATTGTGGTGAAGTTTGCCGCTTGGCTGATGACCGACAGCGTTAGTTTGCTCTCAACCTTGATTGATTCGTTCCTCGATGTCGCGGCTTCGACGGTGAATTTATTGGCCGTACGCCACGCCCTGGAACCGGCGGATGAAGAGCATCGCTTTGGTCACGGCAAGGCCGAAAGCTTGGCCGGGTTGGCTCAAGCGGCGTTTATTTCCGGCTCGGCGGTGTTTTTGTTGTTGCAAGCCGGGGAACGGCTTTTTAATCCCAGCGATATCACCAACACCAACATCGGTTACGCCGTGATGGCATTTTCCATCGTCGCCACCATTGCCTTGGTGGTGTTTCAAAAATACGTCGCCAAGCGCACTCAATCTTTGGCGATTAGCGCCGATAGTGCGCATTACACGATGGATATACTGGTCAATATTGCGGTCATCGTGTCGTTGTTTTTGGCCAGTGAGTTGGGCTGGCAACTGGCCGATCCGCTGTTTGCCATCGCCATCGCGTTTTACATCCTGCATGGGGCCTATGAAATCGGCGCGGCGGCCTATGATGTGTTGATGGATCGTGAATTGCCCGATGAAGACCGCGCCAACATCCACAACCTCGCCAGGGCTCATCCCCAGGTGATCAGCCTGCACGATCTGCGCACCCGCCAGTCGGGGCCGGATGTGTTCATTCAAATGCACCTGGAAATGAACGGTGAATTGAGCCTTTTGGAGGCCCATTCCATCGCCGAAGCGGTGATGGATACGGTTCAAGAAGCCTATCCGCGCGCCGAGGTGTTGATCCACCAAGATCCCACCGGCATCGAAGAACCCCGCGCTTTTGAGGATTGACCAAATAAAAACGGCCCCGCTTGAAGCAGGGCCGTTTTTATTTGGTCGCTCGTCTTTGGCTCAGCTGAACGCTTGGCCCGGCTTGGCGCCGAGTTTTTTCAAGATGATCGCCAGCGGGCAGAACTTGGTGAAGGCCGCTTGAAAAAGGTTGAGGCCGACAAACGCCGGGACCGCCAGCCAGAGTATTTCCTGGGTGACATAAAAAGCGCCCAATCCGGCCCAGATGACGGTGCCGGCGAATGCCATAACAATACGATCGATGCTCATAGTGAACTCCTTGTTCATTTAGATGTCAGTTTGCTCAGCGCGTGACTAAAATTGGGGCCGGGCAGGTTCATGTTCACCGGAGGACATACCGGTTGGGTATTAATTGTGTTGTGCGCACTATAATCAATCCAGGCGGGTTGGTGGCAGTATCCGGGTGCTACACCCATCAGCGAGAGGGATTTATTTTGTTGCACTTGTAAGCTTATGGTGAGTTTAAGTTGTTGCTAATTTAGTAAATGCTTATATATAAAGCAAGTGTGCATATTCGCGATTGTATGAAATTCGTGATATATCAAGCCATAAGCATAATTCCTTTGCCTTAAAGAGGTTCCCCATGCAGCCGATTTTTAAGACCACCTTGCCTGTCGTCGTCCTGAGTGCCGTGGTTCTTTTTGCCCCTCAAATTAAGGCTCAAGAAACATCGTTTAGCGTGAGTGCGGGCCAAGTCGAAGACCGCAAAGCCGTTTTTGCCACGGTGGAAAGTGTCGATGTGGTGTCGGCGCGGGCACGCATCGGTGGCACGGTAGCGCAATTGTTGGTGGATGAAGGCTCGCCGGTGGTTGCCGGTCAAAAGATCGCCCGGGTGGTGGATGAAAAGATCGCCCTCAAGGTCAGGTCCATAGACGCGCAGATCCAGTCTTTGCGCTCGCAAAAAGATTTAGCCACGACCACTTTGGCGCGTTCGGAAAAATTGTTTGCCTCCGGCGCAATCCCCAAGGCGCGCCTGGACGAAGCACGTTCCGGATTGGACGTTGCGGACCGCTCCTTGGTCGCTGCACAGGCGCAACGTCAATTGCTGGAACAGACCCGCACCGAAGGCGATGTCTTGTCGCCCGCAGGCGGTCGGATTTTGAACGTTCAGGAGCGCAAAGGTTCGGTGGTGCTGCCGGGTGAAGCGATCGCCACCCTGGCCGCCGAAGCCTACATCCTGCGTCTGCAGTTGCCCGAACGCCACGCCATCTTCATCAAAGAAGGCGACGAAGTGCAGGTGGCCGAACGTGGCCTGGGCGCTCTGACTCCCAGCAATGGCGCGGCGCTGCGCATCGGCTTGATCCGTCAGGTCTATCCGGTAATCAAACAAGGCCGGGTCTCGGCAGATGTCGAGGTTGCCGGCCTGGGTGATTTTTTTGTCGGTGAACGCATCCGCGTGTGGATCGGTACCGGCACCCGTCCGGCGATCGTGATCCCGCAAGATTACCTCTACAGCCGCTATGGTTTGAGCTTCGTAAAATTAAGCGATGGCCGTGAAGTTGTGGTGCAACAGGGCTTGCCGCGTGATGACGGGATCGAGGTTTTGTCCGGGCTTAAGCCCGGCGACGTCTTGGTGCGTCCGTAAAGGGCTGAGGGAGCTGATCAGATGAAAAAACCTATTCAAAACCTGGGCATCTCCGGGCACCTCACCAAAGCGTTCTTGCGCTCGCCGTTGACGCCGTTGCTGTTGTTGGCCTCGGTGGCGCTGGGTATGGTCGCACTGATGGCGTTGCCGCGTGAAGAAGAACCGCAAATCTCCGTGCCGATGGTCGACATCTTGATTGATGCCAACGGTCTCAAAGCTGCCGATGTGGTGGAACTGGTGACCAAGCCGCTGGAAGACATCGTCAAGGGCGTGAACAACGTCGAGCACGTCTATTCCCTGACCCAAGACGACCAGGTGATGGTCACCGCGCGTTTTGATGTGGGCACCGACGAAGACGTAGCGATCTTGCGTGTGCACGATGAAATTCGCGCCAACATCGGCCGCATTCCCATCGGCATTCCCGAGCCGCTGATCATTGGCCGCGGCATCAACGATGTGCCCATCATCACCATCACCTTGGCACCGAAAGGCAATCAAGCCGGGCGTTGGAACGACAACGCGCTGTTTAATATTGCTGAAGAATTGATGCATGAACTGGTCAAGGTCGAAGACGTCGGCCTGACCTTCATCGTCGGTGGCCGTGCCGATCAAATCCGCGTCGAGCCCGATCCCGAACGCCTGTCGCTGTATGGCATCACCCTGCAACAGCTGATCTCCAAGGTCGAAAGCGCCAATCGATCATTTCGTGTCGGTCGGGTGCGCGAAGGTGGCCAAGCGGTCACCGTGATGGCGGGCCAAACCCTTTCCGGCATGCCGGATATCGGCCTGTTGATGATCACCGCGCGCGACGGTCGCCCGGTTTACGTTAAAGATGTGGCCCAGGTGGTGATCGGAGCTAAACCCGAAGAACACCGC
>JAESUA010000249.1 GCA_016763255.1 Magnetovibrio sp.
GGCATCTACGGCGGCATCGTCATGGTCGTCGGCCTGCTGGGCCTGTGGGTGCGCCGTGTGGTGCAAGAACGCATTCGCTACATTTCCGGTCCGTCCGACCATCTGATGCTGGCGCTGCTGGTGTTGATCGGGGCTTCCGGCCTCAACATGAAGTTTTTAACCCACACCGACATCATTCAGGTGAAGGCCTATTTCTTAGGCTTGATGCGCTTCAACATCCAAGATTTGCCGACCGATGGCGCACTGTTGATCCATCTAGGAGCGGTTGTTGCTTTGATGATTGTTTTTCCGTTCAGCAAGCTTTTGCATGTGCCGGGGGTGTTTTTCAGCCCCGCCCGCAACCAGGTTGATGACGCACGTGACAAACGCCATTTGGCACCATGGGCAGCGCCCATGGACGCCGATCGCGAAGCCTGAGGAGTTTAGATCGTGGCTGACCAAAAATTCGAAACCCCGGCCCTGCGCGAATATCGCGACAACCCATCAATCGAAATCGGTTCGATGGCTCATTCGCAGCCGTACGTTGCCAAACCCGCCCACAATGAGCCCTTGGGCTTTCCCGGTGAGTTGGTGGACAACTGGGAAGAAAAGGCCGTCGCAAAACTTGGCGACCTGCTGAACAAGAACCGGGCGCTGCGCGTCTATCTTGACAGCTGCGTGAAGTGTGGCGCCTGCACCGACAAATGCCATTATTTCCTCGGCACCGGCGATCCCAAAAACATGCCGGTGGCGCGTCAGGATCTTTTGCGTTCGGTCTATCGTCGCAACTTCACCCTGGCCGGAAAGCTGTTCCCGGGTCTGGTCGGCGCCAAAGACCTGGACAAAGACATGCTGGACGACTGGTACAAATACTTTCACCAGTGTTCCCAGTGTCGCCGCTGCTCGGTGTTCTGCCCTTACGGCATCGACACCGCAGAAATTTCCATGGCCGCACGCGACATCATGGATCACATCGGCGTCGGTCAAAAGTACTCCAACGAAATTCTCGCCAAGGTACACGTCATCGGCAACAACCTCGGCCTACCCGAACGGGCATTGGCCGACACCCTCGAAGGCTTGGAAGAAGACGTCGAAGAAGATGACGGCGTGGCGGTTAAATTCCCCCTCGACGTTCACGGTGCCGATGTCTTGTTGGTCACCCCGTCGGCCGATTTTTTTGCCGAACCCCACGTTGACGGGCTGATTGGTTACGCCAAGGTGTTCCATCAGGCGGGCATAAGTTGGACCGTCTCGTCGTATGCGTCCGAAGCCGCCAACTTCGCCATGTTCATCGGTTCGTACGAGCAAATGCACAAAGTCGCCAACCGCATCCGCAAGGCGGCCCTGGATTTGGGCGTCAAACGCATCGTCTTTGGCGAATGTGGCCACGCGTGGCGGGTTGCTTATTCGTTCTTGAATACGTTGGCCGGCCCCTGGGATTTCTTGGACCCGAAATATCCGGTGCCTCAGCACATCCTTGAAGTCACCAACGGCTTGATTAAATCTGGCGGCATCATTTTGGATGCCGAAGCCAACGACGACAAGGTTTTGACCTTCCACGACAGCTGCAACGTGGCGCGTGGTTCGCGCATGGGCGACTTCGAAGGCGGCCAATTCGTCATCCCCCGTGAAGTCATTAAGGCCAGCGTCAACCGCTATGTTGAGATGGACCCGCAAACCACCCACGATAAAACCTTCTGCTGTGGTGGCGGTGGCGGTCTTTTGACCGATGATTTGCTGGAACTTCGCGTCAAGGGCGCGCTGCCCCGTATGGAAGCGCTGCATGACGTGGTCGATAACCATGGCGTCACGCACATGGCCGCGATCTGCGCCATTTGCAAAAGCCAATTCTCCAAGGTGATGCCTTACTACGGCTTCTCCATGGACATGATTGTGAGTGTGCACCAGTTGGTCGGCGATGCCATCCAACTCGGCGCTAAAGAATAAACAAATCGGTCGCGCGGGATCAACCCCGCCACCCCATGCACCTAACAGGGCATCATCACAGAGGGGCAAAAAGCCCCCTTGCGAGGAAGGAAGACAAAAATGACTGCGGAACAGGCTTTAAATTGGCGTCGTTACACAGACGGTGAAGAAAAATGGGATGACCTCCAGGAGGACATCTTCAATGCCAGCTGGACGCACAAGTGCCCGACCTACGTTCACCGCACCCCGCCGTGTCAGGGTTCATGCCCGTCCGGTCACGATATCCGTGGTTGGTTGGCCATTGCGCGCGGCATGGAAAAGCCCCCGGTTGAAGGCATGGAATGGCAGGAATATGCGTTCCAACGCATGGTCGAAGCCAACCCCTTCCCGTCGGTCATGGGCCGTGTCTGCCCGGCACCGTGCGAAGACGGCTGTAACCGTAACGAAGTCGACGACCAAGTCGGCATCAACGGCGTTGAGCAGCATGTCGGCGATTACGCCATCGAACACAAGCTGACCCTGCCCAAGCCGGAAGTAGAAACCGGCAAAAAGATCGCCGTCATCGGTGGCGGTCCGGGTGGTCTGGCCGCAGCTTGGCAAATGCGCCGCAAGGGTCACTCCGTCACGGTGTTTGAAAAGCAAGACAAGCTCGGCGGCATGATGGCCTTCGGCATCCCCGGTTACCGCGTTCCGCGCGACATCCTCGACGCTGAAATTCAGCGCATCCTGGACACCGGTGTGGAAGCCAAGACCGGCGTGACCATCGGCAAAGACGTCACCGTCGAACAGCTCGAAGCCGATTATGATGCAATCTTCTGGGCGGTTGGCGCACAGAAGGGCCGCGGCTTGTTCCTCGACAGCTGGGAAGGCACCGAAAACTGCATCACCGGCGTGGCCTTCTTGGAAGCCTTCAACCAAGGTCGTTTGCACTACACCACCAAAAAAGTGGTCGTGGTCGGTGGTGGTGATACCTCCATCGATGTGGCATCGGTTGCGCGTCGTTTGGGTCACATCACCTCCATGGCGGACAAAGATCGTCCCGAGGCGATTGTCCTCGGCTACACCGCACACGACGTGGCGTCTTCGGCCCAGCGTGAAGGCGTTGAGTCGGTGCTGACCTCTTTGTTCCCGCTTGAGGGCATGACCGCATCCGAACGTGAGCGCGACGACGCGACCCGCGAAGGTGTGGAAATCAAAGGCGGCGTGATGCCGGTCGACATCATCAAAGATGCCAACGGCCGCGCCACCGCATTGCGCATGTGCGAATGCACCATGGACGGCATGACCCCGGTCCCCGTCGAAGGCACCGAGTTCGATATCGAATGTGATTTGATCGTTTCGGCGATCGGTCAGATGGGTGACTTGGCGGGTGGCCTTGAAACTCTCGACAACGGTAAGGGCTTCATCGACACCAACGCCGTCTATCAGGTCAAAGGCGAAGGCAAAGAAAAGCATTTTGCCGGCGGTGATGTTATCCGCCCGCATTTGCTGACCACCGCCATCGGCCACGGCTCGATCGCCGCGCAAAGCATCGATCACATGCTGGCTGGCTCACCCGATGAACGTCGCCCCAAGGTTGATGTGCATCACTTCAAATTGCTTGAAGAACTGAGCCTGCGCGACAAGTCCCCGACATCATTTGAAAATGCCCCGACCCGTGGCACCGACAGCGATAGTTTCGCTGTTCACAACTATGAAGATCGTTCGGCATCTCAAATCATCCCGCATGGCGACCTGTTCTTGGGCCACTACACCCATGACGCGGTCACCAAGCGCGATGAAAAGCACATCGATGCCGATAAGGTTCTCGGCAACTTCGAAGAACGCCTGATCGGCTTCAGTGCTGAACAAGCGAGCCACGAAGGCGAGCGCTGCATGAGCTGCGGCATGTGTTTTGAGTGCGACAACTGCGTGATTTTCTGCCCGCAAGACGCCGTCTTCCGCGTCAAGCGCGACGACATGACCGTTGGCCGCTACGTCGATACCGACTATCAAAAATGCATCGGTTGCCACATCTGCCGTGATGTTTGCCCAACCGGCTACATTCAGATGGGCCTCGGTGAATAATCGGACCGCCTAGGGACTATAGCCCCTCACTTAAGGAGGAACGTCGAATGCGTTCGGCTTCTCGAATTTTGAGCCTCACAATATTGGGGTTTGCCATTGTCATCATGGGTTTAGGGAGTGGCCTCAGCGCCGCTCCCGCCCAGGCTGGCGAAGTGCCATTGCCAAACCCGGCCAAGGCCTTCAAGGGCGAGCAATGCGTTGAACCCATCGATGTGATGCGCCGTGACCATTTTGAGTTTCTCAAACACCAGCGCGATGAAACGCTACGCGAAGGGATCCGCGGAAAAAAGTATAGCTTGAACGCGTGCATCGACTGCCACGCGGTGACGTCCCCGGACATCGCCGGTGGTAAGCTGCGCACGCTCAAGCCATTTTGCGCGGAGTGCCACTCTTACGCTGCCGTTTCCATCGACTGCTTTGAATGCCACAGCGGCGCGGTCCAACCGGGCATTGGTTCTGAGATTGGCAAGCAATCCGCCCTACCCCCAAATCACGAACAGCTCAAGGCCGACAAAGCCCTGATTACGCTGCTCAAAGGTCATCTCGACCCCACATCTCCTCAAGGGGGGACAGGTCAATGACGGACAAAACCATGAACACCGTTGATAGCTCCCCCGTAGACGCAACCAAGCGGACCCTCTTGAAGGGTGGCGTTGCGGCTGCTGTGATCACCCTTGCACCGGGCATCACCCTGCGCACTGTTGAAGCCGCCGTGACCGGACCGGCCACCCAAGCCAAGCGCTGGGGCATGCTGATCGACGCCACCGCCCCCGAAGGGGTGTGGGACCTGGCGGTTGAGGCCTGCAAAGCCGAACAAGGCTGGGGATCTGACCACAACAAATCCGGCAAAGCCAATGCCGCCACGGACCCACAGTGGATCCGTAAGGTTTCCATCAAAAACCCCAAGACCGGTGCCAAAGCCAGTCTGCCGGTGATGTGCCAGCACTGCGCCAACCCACCGTGCGTCGATGTCTGCCCGACCGGCGCTTCGATGAAGCGTGAAGACGGCATCGTGCTGGTCGACAAACACATCTGCATCGGTTGTCGCTATTGCATGATGGCGTGCCCGTATTCAGCCCGTTCGTTTGTGCATGAGCCGGTTGAAATGCAAAAGCCGCATATGCCGCGCGGCAAGGGCACCGTCGAAGGCTGCACCATGTGCGTGCACCGCGTCGACAAAGGTCAACAACCGGCCTGTGTCGAGGCCCTGAACAAGGCTGGCTCCGACGCCATCATGTTCGGTGACCTCAACGATCCGAAATCCGATATCTCGCGTGCTGTTTCCAAGTACGTCACCCAACGCATCCGTGCCGACCTTGGGGTCGAGCCCGGCGTCCATTACCGGGGGATTTAAGGCAATGGCTGCTGATACGACCATTTACAAAGAAATCGAAGGCAAAGGCGGCGATTATTATTCGCTCGTCGGTTGGCTGGCCGTGATGGCTGCGGCCGGTTTTGGCTCCATGCTCTACATGGAACATTACGGCCACGTGGTGACCGGCATGACCAACGCCGTTGTCTGGGGCACACCGCACGTATTTGCCGTGTTCTTGATTGTCGCCGCTTCCGGTGCCTTGAACATCGCTTCGATCTCATCCGTGTTTGGCAAGACCCAATACAAGCCATTGGCGCGCCTTTCGACCATCACCGCGGTGGCGTTGCTGGCCGGTGGACTGATGGTATTGTTGCTGGATCTGGGCCGCCCTGATCGTTTGATCGTGGCGATGACCAAATACAACTTCAAATCTATCTTTGCCTGGAACATCATTCTTTATTCTGGATTTTTCGTCATCGTACTGACGTATCTGTGGATGATGATGGAACGGCGCATGGTGCCATATTCCAAAAAAATGGGTTTACTGGCCTTTGTTTGGCGCTTGGCCCTGACCACCGGTACCGGCTCGATCTTCGGCTTTTTGGTGGCCCGCCCGGGTTACGACGCCGCGATCATGGCGCCGATGTTCATCGCCATGTCGTTTGCCTTTGGTTTGGCGATCTTTATCTTGGTCGTTAACGTCGCTTACCGTGCAAGCAATCGTCCATTGGGTGATTTTATCTTGTTCGAGATGCGCAACCTGTTAGGGGTGTTCATCGCCGCCGCGCTGTATTTCACCGTGACCCAGCATCTGACCAACCTCTACGCCGCAGAACATGCCGGCATCGAAGCCTTTATCTTGTGGGACGGTGGCATCTACACCTTCTTCTTCTGGGTGGTGCAGATCGGCCTGGGCGCGTTATTCCCGTTGGCGTTGTTGTTCAACCCGGCCACCGGTCGCAGCTGTCAAGGCATCATGATCGCATCAATTTTGGTGATCGTCGGTGGGTTGGCCCAGTTGTACATCATCATCATTGGCGGCCAGGCCTTCCCGATCCCGCTGTTTCCGGGCATGGAAGTGTCTTCAAGCTTCTTTGACGGTGCCGTGCACCCTTATGTGCCAAGCTTACTGGAAATCCTTCTCGGCCTGTCGGGTATGGCGGTGTCCCTGCTGATCATCGCCATTGCGGTTAAGTACCTGCCATTGATGCCGACCAGCCTGTCGGATGCGAAGGTTGATCCAAACCATGTAGCCGCCGAATAGGTCGCTACAGACTAACGTTCACCAATCATTTGCGGGGAGGCAAATGACTGGTTTTTCGGGGGGGTCCGGGCCATAGTGCCGGGGTCCCCTTCGTTTTTCAGTCTCAACCGTTCTGAGATGTTATCGTGGGGGGTGACACAATGAAGATGGATATCAAAACAATATGAGTACCGAACACCCCTTTGCCCAATACATCCGCATCATCGGCCGTGGCCCCAACCTGTCACGCCCGCTGGATGAAGAAGAAATGTACGAAGCCGCGCAGTTGATCATGTCGGGCGATGTCGAACCGCTGCAACTGGGTGCTTTCTTGTGCATCCTGCGCATGCGCACCGAGGTACCGGGCGAAGGCGCAGGTTTTGTGCGCGCCGCCCGTGCGACCTATAGCGTGCCACAAGATGCCCCATCCGTGGATCTCGATTGGGCATCGTATTCGGGCAAAAAACGCCAACTTCCGTGGTATTTGTTATCCGCCCTTTTGCTGGCCCAAAACGGCATCACCATCTGCATGCAGGGCACCGACACCCACACCCCGGGACGGCTTTATTCCAGCGAAGCGCTCCCCGCCTTGGGCATTCCCCTAGCCGGATCGCTTGAAGAAGCCGCAGACCAGATCAAGGCCACCAATTTTGCCTATCTGCCGCTGCGCAACTTCGTGCCGCGGCTGCAAGACATCATCGAATTGAAACCGATCCTCGGCGTGCGCTCCCCGGTCAACACCTTTGCACGGATGCTCAACCCGTTCGATGCTCCGCACGAAATTCAGACCGTATTTCACACCGCATATCGTGATGTCCACCGCGACACCGCCGATATGCTGGGCCAAAAACATATGGCGGTGTTTAAGGGTGAAGGCGGCGAAGCCGAACGCCGCCCGCACAAACCAGTGGTGGTGCAGTATCTGCACGACGGTGTGCAGTCCGAAGAGGTATGGCCCGCTATTGTCGGCGATGATGCTTTTTACAAAGATGAGGTTCTCGACGTTTCGCGCTTGCCCAAAATTTGGAATGGCGATGAAACCGATGCATATGGCGAAGCCGCAATCATCGGCACCGCAGCTTATGTTTTGCGCCTGATGAGCCGCGCGAAAAACCCTGAGGACGCCGTCGATCAAGCCCGCAATCTATGGAACACGCGCAACCGCGCGCAAATGTTCCAAGCCGCTTAGACCGGATTATATATATGGGCCACTTTCTTATATCCGCCGCACATAAGTCTTCGGGCAAAACCATGGTTAGCACCGGGCTGATCCGGGCTTTGAGCTTGCGCGGACGAACCGTCGCGGCGTTTAAAAAAGGCCCCGACTATATTGACCCCAAATGGTTGGGAGAAGCCGCAGGACGACCTTGTCTCAACTTGGATTTTCACACTCAATCTAATGATGAGATCAAAACCCTGTTTGCCCAACATGCCAGTCAAGTCGACATCGCCATCATCGAAGGCAACAAGGGTCTGCATGACGGGGTGAATGTGGACGGCAGCAATTCCAACGCTGCACTGGCCAAAATGTTGGGCACACCGGTGATTTTGGTGGTCGATGTTTCGGGCATCACGCGCGGCATCGCTCCGCTGCTAAAAGGCTACGAGGTGTTCGACCCTGAGGTCAACATCGCCGGTGTGATCCTCAACAAGGTGATGGGTCCGCGCCATGAAGAAAAACTCATCGCCGCAGTTGAACGTTACACCAACATTCCGGTTCTTGGCGCAATCCGCCGCAATGCAAAATTAGGAGTCGATGAACGCCACATCGGCTTGATCCCCAGCAATGAGTTTCCAGCCGCACGTGCACGCATCGAAACCCTGGCCGAGCAAATCACCGAACAAGTCGATCTCGATAGAATCGAAGCCATTGCGGCAACAGCCCCCGCCCTACCGGCCATCCGAACCGTCACCAGTGAAGGCGTGCGCCCCAACGTGCGCATCGCCATCGCCAAGGATGCGGCCTTCGGTTTTTATTACGCTGACGATCTCGAGGCCCTGAAACGTGCCGGTGCACAGCTGGTATATTTCAATGCCTTGAAAGACGTCTACCTGCCAACCTGTGACGGCTTGTTTTTGGGTGGCGGCTTCCCGGAAACCCAAATGAAGAGGCTCGACGCCAATAAGAGCCTGAGAAACCGTATCAAAGCCGCCATCGAAGCAGGCCTGCCGACCTATGCCGAATGCGGCGGATTGATGTATCTCACCCGCTCCATCTCCTGGCACGAAGACCGCCATCAGATGGTTGGGGTGATTCCCGCAGACGCCACCATGCATGCCCGGCCCCAGGGCAAGGGCTATGTGCAACTGTACCCCACGGACGACCATCCATGGAACACCACCCAAGAATCCTGCACGTTCGAAGGCGATTACATCCCGGCCCACGAATTCCATCATTCGCGTCTTGAAAACATTGATGGTGAATTCACATACGCGTTCAAGGTTCTACGCGGGCAAGGCGTTGATGGCAGCGGGGACGGCATCGTGATGCACAACATGGTCGCCGGTTACGCCCATTTGCGCGACACCAGCCGCTGCCGTTGGGCCAAAGCCTTCACGGCCTTTGTGCGACAGAAAAAACAAGAAAGAAACGGTGCCGCATCACCGGCCCAAATCGCCGGTTGAGACGCCGCAAAATTTAAGGATACGACAGTGAGCAAAACGAAGAACAAAACGGATGATGCCAGCGTATTCATCGTCGGTGCGGGCCCCGGCGATCCGGGACTTTTGACCCTTAAGGCCGCCGCATGCCTGAAAAAAGCTGACGTAGTGGTTTATGATCGCTTGGTGTCCGACGATATCTTGGCCATGGTGCCCGACAGTGCGGAAAAAATATTCGCCGGCAAAGCCGCACGCGATCACTTTATGCCCCAAGATGAAATCAATCAAACCCTGGTGGATTTGGCGCGCCTCGACAAAATCGTGGTGCGGCTTAAGGGTGGCGATCCGTTTATTTTCGGTCGTGGCAGCGAAGAAGCCATGTTCCTGGCCGAACACGACATCAACTTTGAGATCGTACCGGGCATCACCGCCAGTGCCGGCTGCGGTGCCTATGCGGGCATTCCTTTGACCCACCGCGGCCTTGTCACCGGGGTGCGCTTTGTCACCGGGCATTGCCGCGACGGTCAACACCTGGATCTCAACTGGAAAAGCATGGCCGACCCCAACACCACCTTGGTGATCTATATGGGTTTGATCAACATCCAGAAAATTTCTGACGAGCTGATCAAGGCCGGCCTGCCCGCCGACACCCCCGCAGCGGGGATCGAGCGCGGCACCACGCCAGATCGACGCACCATCATCACCACCTTGGACAAACTGCCCGCCTGTATCGAACGCGCCGAGCTCAAAGCCCCATCGCTGTTGATCATCGGCAAAGTGGTGGAACTGTCCGATACCATTGCCTGGCACACCCACGCCCATGAATGCCTGATGGAAGAGGATGGCGTCGCCACCGATGCCTAATGACAAAGACACCGTTATGGATTTCAGCCACGCCGGTCTATTGATCGCAGCGCATGGTTCGACCAGTGCACCTGGCGGACGCACCTCGTCGCGCAAGCTTGCCGATACCATCCGTGCGCTCGACCTGTTTGGCGATGTGCGCGCTGGTTTTTTGACTCAAAAACCGTTCGTCAAAAATGTCCTCGATGACATGAAAGTGGCGGAAGTTTTTGTGGTACCGAATTTGGCCTGTGCGGGTTACGTCAGCTCCATCAAGTTACCGACTGCCTTATACCTCACCGGTGCCGTGACGGAACGCATCTCGCCCAACGGCCGCCAACGGGTTTACCTCACCGATCCGGTCGGCACCGATCCGGCGCTGGGCAAAACCATGGCGATCCGCATTGGTGCGACCATGCAAAACCTATCCATGCCGCCCCAGGACACCTGTGTGGTGGTGATCGGCCACGGCTCGCAAAAAACCCGTGAATCGTTTGAACACACCCAACGCATCACCGCAGACATTTCGCGCCAGGGCTTAGATGTTGAAATCATTACCGCTTATTTGGAAGAACAGCCCTTCATCAAAGATTGGCGTAACCTCACCAACGCCAAAAACGTGGTGTTCGCGCCGTTTTTGATCTCCGACGGCTATCACGGTTCCAACGAAATTCCTCAGCACATCGGATTCGATGCCAAGGCCGAAGACTTCATCGCCAAGCTCAGCAGTATCGAGCCCAACGAACTGATCAGTGATGGCCGCCGCCTAATCTATCTGCCGCCCATCGGCGATGCTCCGGAAATGGCCGAACTCATCTTGAAGCGCGTGCGCGCGGCCCAAGCCCAATCCGCTTAAGAATACGCCCGTCAATAACCGCCAAGCCGATAGCGATCAATGACATGCCAAGCAGGCTCTTGGTCTCCAATGTTTCGTGGAGAAACGCCACCCCCAACATGATCGCGCTAACCGGCACCAACAAGGTCACCAACAAAACGTTGGTCGCCCCCGCGGTGGACAGGATGCGAAAATAAAGGATATAGGCCAAGGCGGTCGACAGCACCGCCAAGCCCACCAGCGCGGCCCAGGTATCCAGGCCGGGCATCGCCAGGGTCCATGGACGATCCACCCATAAAGCCAAGGGAATCAGCATCATTGCCGACGCGCTCACTTGGCCAGTGGCGGTGTGCAGCGGCTTTACCCCCAGCGCCTTAAAGCGCCGACCGTAAACGCCTGCGAAGGCATAAGACAACGCCGCCCCCAAGATCGCCACCTGAGCGACAACATCTGATCCCACCCCCGCCAGAACCTCTGGCCCGATCATCACGCCAACGCCGCAAACGCCCGCGACAATGCCCACAAGGCGCGCGGGGCTCAGGCGCTCATCCGTGGTGAGGAAATGGGCCACAACCACGGCGAAAATCGGCGTGGTGGCATTCAAGATCGACGCCAATCCCGATGCAATGTGGCCTTGGCCCCAAACGATCAAACAAAATGGCACCACATTGTTGAGAAAGCCCATGGTGAGAAAGGCCCCCCACAGCTTGCCCCCGCCGGGCAGTGGATCTTTTCGAACCATCAAAACCAAATGCAACACCACGGCAGCCAAACCGACGCGCAACATAACGATGGTGAACGGCGGCAAATCATCAACCATCACGCCGACAAAAAAGAACGAACCGCCCCACAATACCGAAAGTGTAAGCAGCATGGTCCATTCGAACATGGACATATTGGTATTGATGTTAGTGGCGTTGGGCGACGTGCTCATGGGGAGGTCCTGTTGTTGTTGTTTGAACAACCCTAGCAAGACCCGTTCGATCCGGCATTCCGATTCTTGTCATGGTACAAAAAAAGGGGGCGGTAACCTTGCGGTTACCGCCCCAAGATGGGCCCCCTAAATATGGGGCCCTCCCCCGAAAAGTATAAAAAAATTGGTTCTAGAGCTCTCGCCCCAGCGCCTTTGATAGTATCATATACAACTTTCCCATGTCTGACGATAAAAAAGTGTTCTCCAAGACGCCATCATGGTCACGTTCACGCGCCTTATCCATCATGGAGCTGAATTCGCTAATATAACGCCCGACATAATCACGGAACTCACCATCTTCTTGATACACGGACTTAATCGCTGACAGGGTATTTTTCTCTTTATATCCCAGCATCTTGCGAACAAAAATGCCCTTTTCGCCTTTGTTGAATCGACGCCAGTCGTCTTCGGTAATAGGCACCTCGACGGTACGTGCTAAGTCGACAGCAAGGGACTGTAATTTTTCGCTGATGAACGCGGAACGTCGCATAAAGTCTTCCACGTGGCCACGATCAAGAGTGGCATCAAGGTTTTGATTGAGGGCATTGGCCTTTTCCACCGCACTCAAAAGATCGCGCGTGCCTTGCTCAACCTTGGCGCTGGCACCATCCAGTTTCTGGCCCACGCTGTCGGTGGCACGCGTGAGTTCGGAGACGCCCTCACGCAGGGTTTTGTCCCAGGCCACCACCCGCGCCACGGACTGTTCGGTCACTGCGGCAACGTTTTTGCTTTGTTTGTCCAACGCATCGCCAAGTATTGCGGCGCCTTTTTCCGCACGGCCATACATGCGATTGAGTTCGCCCAACTGGCCCCTGGCCCGATCATGGGCGATGCTGAGGTGGTCGGTGACTTTTTCGGCGTCTTGCACAGAGTTTTTGGTTTGATGTTCCATCTGGTCGAGGAACACCCGAATTTTATCGAGGCTGCCTTCGGTCAAGCGTGCCACATCATCGGTTCTACGATCCAGTGCGTCGCCCACCTGTCCCAACTTAGACAGCGCATCTTGCGACACCGCCACCACTTCATGGCCTTGATGGCGCAGGGCATCCGCACTGCCTTCCAATTTGGCCGTAGCTTGGCTGGAGGCCGAACTGAGTTCGCCCAAATGTTGGCGCAAATTTTCGCCTGCGGTGCCCAAATTGCGCACCGTATCATCGGACATGCGGTTCATTTCACCCGCAGAACGCTGGATTAAATCGTTAACGCGTTCCACCTCACCCGCCGCACGTTCCGACGCCGCCCCCAAATCAGACGTTTGATGATGAAAGGCATTGGTCACCCGATCGATCAACTTGGCGGCTTTATCGACGGTTTGATTGACGCCATGAACTTCTTCATTCAGGCGCTCACCAACTTCACCCAATTTATTTGCGGCACGATCAGAGACCTCCATAAGCCCCGTTGCTTGGTTATGCATATCATCCGAAAATGTGCGGATATGGTCCGACGCATGGGTGTAGGCATGGGTTAAGTCTTCGGAACGGCGCGATAATAAGCCACCAATATCTTCCAAGCGCTCACCAGCATGATCTAGGGCCACATCCAAATCCGTGGTGTGGCGGTGAAAGGTGTCGGAGATACCATTCAAGCGATCACCGGCGGCTTCGGAAACGCGGGCGGCTTCGGCTGCGCGTTCGGCCAAACGGCGGCTGATGCTTTCCAATTCACGTTCCGCACTTTCGGTGCGTTGCGCAACAACACGTTCGCTATCGCTCACGGCATCGGTGACCTGACGCACACGGGCCACCGAATCATCGGCCGTATTTTGCAGGCTGAATGCGCTTTCTTTGAGCTTTTCGCCGGTTTCAAGCAAGCGATCCGTGGCTTGGTTCCCCAAATCATCCAATTCACGCGCGTGCTCTTTGATGTTTTCCCCCATCACATCAATGCGTTCAGCCGCTTGTTTGGAGGCATCGGTCAGACCTGCGGTTTGACGGTGCAGCGCGTCAGACACCAGCGAGATCAAGCGTGCGGCCCGATCCGAAGCCGAGCCCACTTCACGCGAACGTTCCATCAAGGCCGAGGTGGCCTTATCCACATCATCCACCGCCAAAGAGGTCACCCGCGATACGCTTTCGGTTTGGCCTTCCAGGGTCCGGCTGACGTTATCAAGACGATCTGTGGCTTCATCGGAGCTTTCCATCAGATTGCTCAGGCTCTGGCGCACCGCATCGCCCAATTCACGCAGGCGGTTTTCGGCCCGATCCGAGACATCCTCCAGCACGTCCGTGCGATCGCTTAAGTCTTCAGATGCCTTGGTCACCAGTTTACCGGTGCGCGCCGCAACGTAGACCATATGCTCTGAACGTTTTTGCAGTTCATCACCGGCATCGGACAATTTACCGGTGGCGTTGTCTGCGACCCCCTCCAACACCCGGGTGCGGTCCTGTACGATATCGCCTAACTCAGAGATCGAACCCACCGCATCAGCTGAAACCTCTTTGAAGTCATGAAGATGATTGCGGAAATTTTCTGTCACTTGGGCGGTGCGCTCGGACGAGGTGTTGAGCCCATCGAGGCCTTCTTTCATGGCGCGGGTTGAGATGGCGATGGAGCTGGCCCCAGAATGTGCACTGGCATGAATGCGCTGGGCACCTTCTTCCATGATGCGAGCGGCTTCGCCAAGCGCGCTCTGGGCATTGGCCGATACACCATCAAGTTCCGCCGATCCTCCTTGAAGACGGGCGGTCACCTCGTCAATACGTTCCAGGCTGTTCTGGGTCGCATCCTTGATGTTTTGTGTTTGCAGTTTGATCGCGTCACCGGCGTTCAAAACACGGGTTTCGGCATCGTCGCCTGCCACACCCAGCTCATCGGAGCGCGCTTGTAATGATTTGCCCACCGTTTCCACTTGATCCAGGGCTTTGGCGGAAATATGGCTCAAGTCCATCGAGGTTTTGCGCAACAATTCACGCACCTGGGCGGTATGGTCGGCAGCATTTTGCGAGGAGCCGACCAAGGATTTGGCTTCGGCTTGGAACGCTTCACCGGCGGCCTTCATACGCAGCGCAACCAAATCGGACGCAGCCACCAACTCATGGGCTTGCTCACCCATGGTTTCGGACATCGATTTGACTTTAGCGGCGACGTTGTCGGCGGTGGAGTTCAGCGCGAGAGTCTGTTGGTGAAGATGTGATTCAACTTCCCGGGCATGGCTGGCGGCGTCCAATGCGGCACGTTCCAGGTCGGCTTGTTGACGACGCAATGCTTCTGCAATGCGGTCGGTTTGGGCTTCCATGCGGTCGCCACGTGCACCCATTTCCGCGCCCGCGCCAGCCAACAGTTCTGATCCGGTTTCAATGCGCTGCAGGGCTTCTTCTGTGGCGCCGTTCAGGGTGTTAATGCGATCACCAAGCATTTCGCCAATATTTTCAGCTCGCACCGATGTTTCGGTGGAAATACGCGCAAGATCTTCGGTGCGTTCATGGAACGTGTCCGCAACCTCATGGGCATGGCGCGAACTGTTATCGGCGGTGTCTGACAATTCCTGAATGCGGCGCTCTAAGACCTCGACCAAATCTTCGGCCTTGGCGTTGGCGCGATCAGTGGCGGTGGCGATATCGTGGCCGCGACGGTGCAATATGTCGCTGACATCACGCGCGCGGGTTTCGGCTTTTTCCGAGACCACACGCAGATCTTCAGTTTCACGTGACAAAGCTTCGGCAACGGCGCGAGCGCGCAGATCGGCGTCTTCGGACACCCTTGAAAGTTCCATGGTGCGCTCGCGCACCTGGGTGGTGATGGCTTCGGCGCGATTATAGGCCTCATCCGAGGCCTTGGTCAGGTCTTTGGCCTGGCGCCGCAGACTGTCGGTGATTTCTTTGACCCGGCTTTGCGAACGATCCGACGGATAGGTCAGCTGTCGAATTTGCCAGCGCAAATGTGAGGTTTCGCCGCGCAGGCTATGACCACGTTCAAACAACGCAATCACCATCCACAACAGCGCAACAGGTGTGAAGACCCCCGCCGCCAAACCACCCAGTTCGTGGGGCAGCAGCTCGAACAAAACGTCCCATCCGATATATTGGGCAATATAATTGTTGGTCAGCCACAGCCACCCGACGCTGGCCAAGATGCCGATGCCGGTGGCGAATTTATAGCGCAGATAAAATGGTTGGTGCCATTCGTCATAGTCTTGCGAAGCTGCAGCCTGCCGCTCGTCTTGGGCCCGGGACGCATCAAGGGACGCATCAAGGTCTGCGAAACCCTCGATATCAAGGATATCAAGCGCTCCCGATTTTTCACCCTTGCCTTGGCTGTGCGGATCTTTGACCATGCCCCGTGCGTACCCCAGTAAGCGGACCCACACCTGCAGGCCCCAGTTCTAAGTGGCACAGATCATACACCCTCTATATAGGGCGGTAAATAGCTTCTGGACGCTACATATTGTGCAAAATGGCGAATCTCCATCTAGGAAATCCGCCAAATGTGCACAAACCACCTGAGAGCTTGTGGATAACCTTATGCGCTAAGCATCCGCAGGCTCCGGAACACCTTCGGCCTCCGTCGCCGCAAGTTTTTTACGTTTATCTTCCGCAATGCCCTTAACCAGGGCCGTCAAGATGGCCACAGCACCGGCCAACAAGGCTAAGCCCAGGGTGGCGAAGCTGATGTTTGACAACACTTCACTGGTGGCCGCAGGCAGGGTATCGATCATGCCAAGATTTGAGAAATACACCGGCAGCTTGAAGAAACGGCTGACCAGCACGATCAACATGATCATGCCCATGATCATCTTAACCACCCAATCTTTGACGTAAGTGGTGCCGATGGCACCGATCTGCACGCCAAACAAGGACCCGGCCAAGATGATCATCGCCAACCGGATATCGACAAAGCCGTCCCAGGCAAACAACAAGCTACCACCAGCGCCCATGACAAAAGCGACCACCAATTCGGTTGCCGTGGCCATAATCGCCGGAACCCCCAGCACATAGATCATAGCTGGAACACCGATGAAACCACCGACCGCGATGGAGGACGCCAACAAACCGGTGGCAAAGCCCAACGGCGCAATAAACAATACCGAGACTTGTCTGTTGCCGATCGACTTAAAGCGCATCATGGTGCCGGGAATGCGAATGGATTGCACCCACAGGGCCAACTTCGGCGTGACGTGTTCACCTTCTGGGATATTTTGTTTGCGGCTACGCAGCGCGTCACGCATCACGAACCCGCCAACCACCGCCAGCACCACCACAAATACGGCAGAGACATAGAGGTTAGTGCCGTCGTCGCCAAATTTATCACGAATATCGGTCATGAAGCCTTTGCCAATAAACACCCCGGCTTCGGCAAAAAACCCCATCACGAGGCCCAACTTGACATCAACTTGACCGTATTTTGCCCGTTTGATCGAGCCCACCAAGGCTTTGGGAAATTTGTGCGCCATGTTGCTGGCCACCGCGACAATAGCCGGGACTCCCAGGCTCATCATCGCCGGCGTTAAAACGAACGCGCCGCCGGAACCGATAAAGCCACTGACCATGCCACCGACGAAGCCAACCAGGAACAGCAGCACGACAATGCTAGGGGTGAGATCAAGGAAGGTTATGGCTTCCATGGGAGACTCCTTTTGGGTCGAGCAACGGCTCGATCACGTTTCATTTTGATTTTCTTGAGGGGGAAGGAACCTCAGATACGGCGTTGTTTAGTCAGCCACCACGCGCGATTAACACGGCCATCTCGGTCTGGTTGATCACCCGTTCGGCTTTGGAACCAAACAACATGCGGCCAATCCCGGTGCGACCAAAATTGCCCAATACAATCAAACCGGCCTGACGATCATGGGCGGTATCGACGATGACATCGTCGGCAGCCCCTTCATCGACCACACCGCGGGCTTGAATGCCTTGCGATTTGAGAAATTCAAGCACCCGATCGACAATCGGTTGGGCTTCATTTTGACGACGCTCAGAATGCACCGGCACCTTAACCGACAACACCGACAACGGCACACCACCGGTTTTGGCCAGTTCCGCAGCCGCCACAGCGGCCATGTCGCTAAAGCGCGAACCATCGGTGGCGACCAGGATCGAGGTCCACATGTAGGCCGTTTCCGGCACCACCATGACGGAGCACGGCGCATAACCGATCACCTTGGCGGTGGCATCGCCCAACATCAGACGTGCCAAGCCCCGACGCCCTTTGCGCCCCATGACAATCAAGTCGGACTGCAAATCCTTGGATGCCTCGACAATCACTTCGTAAGGGTCGTCGCCAGACCGCACATGACCGGTGCATTGGATACCGGCATCCGTAGCCATCTTTTCAATGCGTTGAATGGTTTGATCGGTTTGACGTTCGGCCTGCTGGTCATTGGGTTTGCCCATCCAACCGGCTTCACCAGGTGTCGAAATGGCCGACAAAATGTGGAGATGCGCACCATGATTCTGGCACATCTTAAGGGCGATGCGTTCCGCACCGGCACTCCATTCCGATCCGTCGGTCGCCAACAACACGTTTTCGAAACGCCCAATGGGCGAAAGCTGCGGTGCCAAAGCCGCGTCCTCCTGCATGGTCTCCACTGAAGTCATGCTATCACCGCTTTGCTTTCAAACCCAAGGCTTCCCAGAATCGGTCTGTGAAAATACCGTGGACAATGGAAAAAACAAAGGCGATGCCGAGCGGCAACATGAACATCGACTTGTCGCCCCGATTGGTCATTTCTGCGGCATGGCGGATGTCTGCGTTAAAGGTGTAGAGGCCGTAATACAGCGCCACGCTCATCAAACCAAAGAGGATGGCGAACTTGGCTGGGCGGCGCAGCATAAACAGGCTGCGCAAGCGGCGGCGGCGTTTGGGGGTGTTTTCGGCAATGGCGGCGCCATTGGCATGTGTGACCATTGTCTCGGTCATCCTTTGCTCCTAACCAGGTCGTCTAAAGCGTCGTTTTACATTCCAAAACGGAATTCCCTCAATGGGTGCAAAATATATTGATAAAATCTTAAAGGTATCATCAAAATTGCTAACCATCGGATTTTAAGTCAAAAAACGCTAGTGATTGTCCGGCGGAGTATCGTGTTTAACAAGATTGTTTCCCAATCAATTCTTTTTTGCTAATATTCCTGAATGGAATACAAAAACCTTCCTGATATACGCGGTTGGGCGGCGTTGCGCGCGGTCGTGGAAAAGGGCAGCGTCTCCGCCGCAGCACATGTGCTGAACGTCGGTCAGCCCGCCGTGACCAAGCGCCTGCACACCTTGGAAGACAGCTATGGCCTGACCCTGGTGGAACGCGGCGGCGGTCAGGTGCGCCTCACCGCCGCGGGGGAAAAGGTCTACCTGTTGGCGGTGCAAACCCTGGATCGTCAGTTGACCTTGCGCCACGAACTGGAAAATATGAGGCGGGGCAAGTCCACCTTGCACCTGGATGTGACCATCGCCATCGGTGAACATTTTTTGCCCCGATTTTTGCTTCAGTTTTCCGAAATGTACCCGCAGTACCGAATCGATAGCCGCATGGTTTATGGCCGCCAGAGCGAAAACAACCTCGCCAGTGGCATGACCGACCTGGCATTGCTGGAACGTCCGCCGGAACATCCCGACTTGATGGTGCAAAAGTGGATGGAGGATGAACTGCTTTTGGTGTGTGGCCTCAACCATCCACTTGTCGAGGAAGACATGATCCCCATCACCATGTTGCTGGACCTCAGCTACGTGTTGCGTGAACCGGGTTCGGCCGCCCGCCTTGATATGAACGAAGCCCTGGAACGCATCGGCATCCACACGTTGGATATCGCATTAGAAGTGGGCGCGACCGATGCCCTGATCGATGTGTTGATCCCCGGCCTGCATACGAGTTTTTTGCCACGCTTTGCGGTCTTAGATCACATCAAAGCCGGACGCCTGCATCATATTAAGGTCAGCGGATTTCGCATCATGCGCACCCTGTGGATTGCCCGTCATCGCAACAACATTGACCACCCGGTGGGCGATGCGCTGATCGACATCATCCGCCGGGATGCAAAAAACAAGACTTAGTACATATGTTGGCCGCCGGTGACCCAAATTTCGGTACCGGTGACATAGTTGCTGTCATCGGAACACAAATAATAGACCGTGCTGGCCACATCGCGCGGCGCGCCCATGCGATCCAACGGAATGCGCGGAATCAAGGCTTCATATTCGGGCTGGATCATCGAGGTTGCGATTTCGCCCGGTGCCACCGCGTTGACACGCACATCAAGCGCGGCAAATTCACCGGCCATCTCCCGGGTCATGGCGCTGAGCGCCGCCTTGGAAATGGAATAGGCCGATCCGGCAAACGGATGGATATAGTGCCCGGCGATAGACGTGATGTTGACGATCGAACCGCGGCCATTGTGCAGCACCGATGCGAAACCACGCGACAGCCTCAAGGCGGCAAAAAAGTTAATCTCAAACACGTCGCGCCAGGCATCCAAATCGCCATTGAGACAACCTAAGCGTTCTTTGAACGGTGTTTTGGGCGAAAGCCCGGCATTGTTGACCAAGCCATGCAGTGGCGCACCATCAAGCAAGCCGAGAACCTTGGTGATAAATGCCTGGACACTATCGGCATCGGCCAAATCCGTAGGGATGTGCGCCAGCCAATTTTTGTTGGTTTGGGCTTCTTCGGGGGCATCGCCACGCGCGCAGGTGATGATGCGCCACCCGCGTTCCAAAAACAAAAGAGCGGTGGCGAGGCCAATGCCGCGCGACGCGCCTGTGATGATGACTGTTTTCATTTCTTCACTCATACTGAGACGTTATGCCAAACCCGATAGGCTTTCCAGTAGGATCACCAATACGGATCAAATATGTGTGGAAACTTTGAAGTCAAAGTGGCGATGAAGAAGGTCAAAAAA
>JAESUA010000250.1 GCA_016763255.1 Magnetovibrio sp.
CGCCGTTGCTGACGCGGCTGACAAATACAAGGTGCCCGCCGTGCATGTCACCGGCGGTCAGCGGTTTGATTTGCTGGGGGTGCAAAAGTCCGACCTGCCTGCCATGTGGGCCGATCTGAACGCGGCGGGCATGGTTTCGGGTCATGCCTATTCCAAGGGTTTGCGCACAGTGAAAACCTGTGTTGGCACAGATTTCTGTCGCTTTGGGACACAAGACAGCACCGGGCTTGGCATCAAGTTGGAAAAAATCCTCTGGGGGAGTTGGACCCCGCACAAGGTCAAGCTGGCGGTGTCGGGTTGCCCGCGCAATTGCGCCGAGGCCACCTGTAAGGACGTGGGTGTGATCTGTGTTGATAGCGGATACGAGGTTTCAGTCGCGGGTGCTGCGGGGATGGAATTAAAGCAGACCGTGGCCTTGGCCAAGGTCACCACCGAGCAAGAGGTGATCGACCTGACCGTGGCTTTCATCCAGCTATATCGCGAAAGTGCTGCCTATCTGGATCGCCCATACAAGTGGGTCGCCAAGGTGGGCATCAACTGGGTGATTGAGCAGGTGGTTGAGGACGCGGACAACCGTGCGGCCCTGTGCCAGCGGTTCGAGATTTCGCAATCGGTCTATCGCAAAGACCCGTGGGCCGAACAGGCCAAACCCGAATACCACCGGCGCAAATGGACCGCCTTGGCCGATCTGACGCTGGAGGCTGCGCAATGAGCAACTGGGTTGATATTGCCGCGCTGGACGACATCCCGACACGCGGCGCGCGGGTGGTCAAAACTCGTCTGGGCTGTGTGGCGATATTCCGCACGATTGGTGATCGGGTTTTTGCCATTGATGACGCCTGTCCACATAAAAAAGGGCCGCTGTCCGAGGGCATCGTGCATGGCAACGCTGTGACCTGCCCGCTGCATAACTGGGTCATTGATCTGGAAACTGGCAGGGCGCAGGGCACCGATAAGGGCCGCGTGAATACTTATGAAATCAGGGTCGAAAATGGCCGTATCTTGCTGGACGGGGCGCGTTTGCTAGCCCGTTCGGTCGCCTAGAACCAAAGGGGTTAACATGGCTTATCTACAACCATCAGAATTTGTTACCAAGATGATCGACGCAGGGGAATCCAAAGTCTTTATGTCAACCAAGGACACCCTGATCCGGTCCTACATGGCGGGGGCCATTCTGGCACTGGCCGCAGCGTTTGCGATCAGCATCAACGTCAATACGGGCCAACCACTGGCCGGTGCAATACTTTCTCCCGTTGGGTTTTGCCTGCTGTATCTGTTGGGGTTTGACCTTCTGACCGGTGTGTTCATGCTAACCCCGCTTGCCCTGATCGACAAACGGCCCGGCGTCACTCTTGGTGGTGTTTTTCGCAACTGGGGCTTGGTGTTTGTTGGCAACTTTGGCGGGGCCTTCACTGTTGCGGTGTTCATGGTCATCACCTTTACCTATGGCTGGTCAGTGGAACCAAATGCAATTGGTCAGAAAATCGGCGTGATCGGAGAGGGCCGCACCCTTGGCTATGCTGAACATGGTGCCGCCGGCATGTTGACACTGTTCATTCGCGGGGTGCTGTGCAACTGGATGGTGTCCACAGGTGTTGTTGCCGCGTTCATGTCCACGCAAGTGACGGGCAAGGTGATTGCCATGTGGATGCCGATCATGTTGTTCTTTTATATGGGGTTTGAACATTCTATCGTGAACATGTTCCTGTTCCCTTCGGGCCTGTTGCTGGGTGGTCAATTCACCATCACGGATTACCTGATCTGGAACGAAATTCCGACGATTCTGGGCAACCTTGTTGGCGGTCTGACCTTTGTGGGCCTGACGCTGTATTCCACCCACATCAAAACCGGCGCAAAACGCAATGCTGCAACGGTTCCGGCCGAGTAAATGGATTGCCCCGTCGTAACTGGCGGGGCGCGTATCATGGGCAAAGAACTGGCAATATCCATCGGGCAATGCACTAAAACAGGGCGCAAGGAAATCAATCAGGATTTCTTTGGCGCCCTGACCCCTGTTCAACCTGCACTTGCTCTGAAAGGGATCGCAGTGGTGCTGACCGACGGGATCAGCTCCAGCAAAGTCAGCCAAATCGCAGCGGAATCGACAGTCAAAAGTTTCCTGACCGACTACTATTGCACCTCTGATACCTGGTCGGTCAAAACCTCGGTGCTGCGGGTGATCCGTGCCACCAACTCGTGGCTGTTCGCCGAAACCAAACGCAACATCGACGCCTACGAAATGGATCGCGGCTATGTCTGCACCTTGTCCGCGATGGTGCTGAAATCGCATACGGCGTATTTGTTTCATGTCGGGGACAGCCGGATTTACCGGCTGGAGGGCGATAGTCTGGAACAGTTGACCGAGGATCATCGCACCGTGGTTTCATCAGCGCAAAGCTATCTGGCGCGCGCCATCGGCATGGCACAATCAGTCGATGTGGATTTCCGTGCCGTGCCGCTTACGGTGGGTGATGTGTTTGTTCTGGCCACCGATGGTGTTTACGAGCACACCAATTCCAAGGACATCAGCCAGACAATCCGCAGCCATGGGAATGATCTGGGCGGGGCCGCCGACGCGATTGTCAAACAGGCCTATGACAACGGCAGCCCTGACAACCTGACCCTTCAGATCGTGCGGATTGATGCCTTGCCCGAGGGTGACGCACAACATGCAGTTGAGCAATCCGAAAACTTGCCAGCCCCGCCCCTACTTGAGGCCGGACAGGAATTTGAAGGCTACCGCGCTCTGCGCCCGCTGCACGCCAATCATCGCAGCCATATTTATCTGGCCGAGGACATGAATAGCGGCGCAAAGGTCGGGCTGAAAATTCCGTCAATCAATCTGCGTGAAGATGCCGATTACCTGCATCGTTTCATGATGGAGGACTGGGTGGCGCGGCGGATCAACAGTGCCCATGTGATAAAGGCAGCCCCCCAAACCCGCGCGCGCAATTACCTCTATACCGTTACCGAGTATATTGAGGGCCAAACGCTGGCTCAATGGATGATCGACAATCCGAAATGCGATCTGGAAGCCATGCGTCGTATCATTGAACAAATCACCAAAGGTCTGCGCGCTTTTCACCGCAAGGAAATGCTGCATCAGGATCTGCGGCCTGAAAATATTATGATTGATGGTGCGGGCACAGTGAAAATCATTGATTTAGGCTCAACCAGAGTTGCGGGGGTAGTGGAGGCAAATCCGGATATTGGCGGAGGAGAAATCCTTGGGACACTACAATACGCAGCCCCCGAATATTTTATTGGCGAGGCGGGGCAAAGGCAGTCAGACTACTTCTCGCTTGGCGTAATCGCTTATCAGATGCTGACGGGTAAATTACCCTATGGGACGCAGGTTTCCAAAGTCCGCACAAAGGCGCAGCAAAGGAAGCTAAAATATATCAACGCGCAGAGATACAGCCCGCAAGTTCCAGACTGGATTGATGGGGTGCTGAAAAAAGCAATGCACCCAGAGCCATTCAAACGATATGAATCCCTGTCAGAGTTCACCGCCGATTTGCGTACCCCTAACAAGAACGTATTGCCCAAAGTGCATGTTCCAATAGCTCAGCGTAATCCTGTGGCTTTCTGGCAGGCGATGGCGGCATTCCTTGCCATTGTCAGTATAGTACTGGTTGCTAAACTCGCGTCATTGGAGGGCCTGTAGACGGGTATTCTGCATATCAATTCAGTTGCTTCAGAACGCTGCTCGAATGGCTGCATTGGTGTAATCCGCGCAACATGGCAAAATCACTGCAATGACCACAAAGGGCCGTATCTGTCCCATGGCTGACGAAAGCCTTTCAGGCGCTGCATTTTGGACGGGGGTTTCGCCAGGGCGACATAGCCTGATCAATCCACGGAAACAACTTGGCAATACCGGAATTGCAGCTGATTGGCTGACCCAAGGTCAGATTATAAATCACCCGGCAATGATCTGATGTTCCTTTGCCTGACACACTCGATTTCCTTTTTCAGA
>JAESUA010000021.1 GCA_016763255.1 Magnetovibrio sp.
CGCCCCAGGCTTTCAATCCGCGCTGTGCCGCACTGCGCGGCAAAACCATGCACGGCAACAAAGCCAAGGCCAGCACCAAGCCACCGCCAAAAAACACGGTGTTGTACAAAAAGGATCGAATTGCGGTCATGAGGTCCACTCATACAGTTGGGTCGAAAAATGATGAAAGTATGGCTACTTCAGCAAGGCCATCAGTTTATGTCGCGTCCAGGCCATCAAAAATTTGTTGTATTCGCCAACAATCAAACCGGTGGTGCCGGGCCATGCCCACCACTGTTCTTGTTTGACGTGAGCCGGAAACACCGGATGCTGCACCAAGATCACATCCGGCAGGACGTTTTCAAACTCCATAACGGACCGCGGCATGTGATAGCCCGAGGTCACCAAACGCACGGTGCGGATGTTGTTCTTTTTCACCCAATCGCGGGTTTCGGTGGCATTGTCGATGGTGTCTTCGGCATAGCCGATGTCGACGCAACAATTCAGTTCCTGGGGATTACGGCGGTAAGCTTCGAGCAAGTTTTTCATGTCCACACCCTTGTAGACACCGGAAATAAACAGCTTCTCAGCGAACCCGTGCTCCAACAACCTCAGCCCTTCATCCAGCCGCCCACTGCCGCCGGTCAACACCACGATGGCGTCGGTTTTACTTACTGAGCCGGCAATCGCGGTGGGAATGAGGTCGGCATAACGAAACAATCCGCCACCCCATATACCGGCGAGCAAGATCAAAATGGCACCAAAACGGCTGATGGCCCGCCCAGGATGGCGGCGCGGTGGGCGGATCATATCAGATCATCCTTCTGAGGTTGCGCATCACGGTGAAACGCGCCGTAAAACCAGCGGCCAACCCCGCCGCCAAAGGCAACACAGCCAGCGATAGCCAACCGGCCAACGGCAGAGACATATCGGGCAACATCCCGGCTTGCAGGCCGTCGGCTACATAACTCAACACCAACAAGGTCGGCAAGGCCAATGACAGGCCAATGATGCCGCCCTTAAAACCCATCGCCCAGGCGCGCCCGGCAAACTGCTTGGCAATATAACTGTCTTGCGCCCCGGTCAGATGGAGCACTTCGATCGCTTCATGGTGCACCGTGAGGCCGGTGCGGGTGGTGAACACCACGGTGCCCATGGCTGCCGATAAAATCAGCGCCAGAACCCCCGCGGCCAAAACCTCCAAGGTGCGTACCATTTCGATCAGCCGCGCCAGCCACACCCCATGATCGTCAACCTGGGTGCCGGGAATGGTGCTGGACAGTTTTTGCTGCAAGATGCGCACGTCGAGTTGCATATCGGGATCGGTTTCCACATCAATCAGGCGTGGTAACGGCACGTCAGCGGCCTGAACCACGCCCAGCCACGGGCTCAACAGTTGCAAAACCTTCGCCTCCGACACCACCGCGGTGTGGACCACGCCGGGGGTGTTGGAAATCATATTCAAAGCCTTTTGCAAACGCCGCACATTGGCGGCTTCGCTGGCATCAGGATCGGATGGAATTTGCACCGTGAGCTGCGCCGCCATGCCGGTATCCCAACGCTGGGCCAACACATCCAAGCTGATCAGCCCGGCTTGGGCCAACGCTGCCAGATACACCATAAAAGCAATCAGCCACGGCAAAAAATGGCTCAGCGGGTCTTTGTCCAGCGGCAGGTCGGTGCGCCGTGAAAACATCATAACGCCCTTCCATTTTGAGCTTTCGTGCCCGGCGTAACGTTGAGCGTCCCATTTTCAATGCGCATCACCGGATGACCCAACTCGCGCACCATGGCTTCGTTATGCGTGGCGACGACAACGGTGGTACCCAACTTATTGAGTTCTTCAAATAAATGCATCAAGCGATAACCCATGCGCTCATCGACATTGCCGGTGGGTTCATCGGCCATCAACAAGCTAGGCCGGGCGATCACCGCACGGGCAATCGACGCGCGTTGTTTTTGTCCACCCGAAAGCGTCGGCGGGCGAGCGTTCATATGATCTTGAAGACCGACCCACACCAGAAGTTCTTCAACATGGTGTTTGATGTCGGGTTCGCGCATCCCCGCAACCCGCAACGGCAAGGCGACGTTGTCGAAGGTCGAAAGATGTTGCAGCAGCCGATATTCCTGAAAAACCACCCCGATGGAGCGGCGCAGCGCCGGCAGGTTTTCGCGCGGTGTGGTGGCGATGTCGCGGCCAAACAGGTGCATTAACCCACGTGACGGGCGATGGGCCAGGTACGTCAGCTTTAACAAGGACGATTTGCCGGCTCCCGACGGGCCCACCAAAAAATGGTATGAGC
Source organism: Magnetovibrio sp. (assembly GCA_016763255.1). Taxonomy (GTDB): domain Bacteria; phylum Pseudomonadota; class Alphaproteobacteria; order Rhodospirillales; family Magnetovibrionaceae; genus Magnetovibrio. Next base: position 2,283 of record JAESUA010000021.1, read on the forward strand.
CGGGTTTGAGCTCAAACGTGACGTCTTGCAGCACTTCTGGGCCCAGGCCGTAACGCAGGCCGACATTTTCGAATCGGGCAATCGAAGTGGCAGGATCAATATCCACGAAAATTCGTCCTTAAAATATGGGCCATAGCTGCAGTTTTCTGCAATTCTAAAACGACCCTTAATGAGGCTGGAATGGCGGCGCGGCTTACGATGGCATGCCTTTGCCCGATTCGTCCACAAGAAGACTGACTACCTCGCTTGCGTTGAATCTCACAAACACCTATTCTCACAAACACCTATAAGGGCAAGAGGTTAACACATACTGTGTCGCGATGATTATCACCTGTCCAAACTGCGCAACTCACTACGACGTCCAACCTGAGGCCATTCGGCCGACCGGGTCAATGATGCGTTGTACCCGCTGTGGCTATGCCTGGCAGCAGTCGGTGATCCATTCTGTTGAGGTTCGCGAACAGCAAATGACCATGCCGTCAGCGGCTATGGCACCAGCACCTGTGGTCGCACCGGCACCTATGGTCGCACCGGCCCAGCCCGTGGTGGTTGCTCCCGTACCGGCTCCAGCCCCGCCGCCACCGGCACCCGAACCGATTCCCGAGCCGGAGCCAATTCCAGAGCCCGAACCAATTCCAGAGCCGGAGCCAGAACCCGAACCGGAGCCCGCTGCAGAAGAAGAGTCTCTGTCCCAAGATGAGCTCGACAATCTGTTCGGCGAAGACGATGCCCCGCCGCCAATCGAATCAATGGTCGATACCAACCTCGATCACGACGAAGGCGAAACCATCAAAATTGACGCCGATGAACTCGACGCGATTCCCGAAGGCCTGAGCACGCCGTTGATCGACGACGATGAAATTCCCGTCGGTCGGCCACAGTTCAAAAGACCGCCGCCGGAAAAGAAAAAACCGATTGCCATGATCATCGGTATCATTTTTGCGGTGCTGTTCATCGGTACCGCGCTGACCGGTTTCTTGGCTAAGGACGCGATCATCGAAGCAATGCCGCAAGCCAAAGACTATTATGTAACGTTGGGCATCCATAAGGTCGAACCCGGCGAAGGCCTGTCGCACGAAGATGTCAAACCGCGACGCGACGTGCGCAACGGTGTCGATTTCTTGATCATCGAAGGCAACGTGATCAACATCACCGAAGGCCCGCTGGCAGTGCCCATGCTGAAGGTCGAGCTGACCAACACCGATGGCAAGGCGATTCGTACCTCGATCACCGAGCTGCCCAAAACCCAACTCAAACCCGGCGAAAAAATCCCGTTTAAAGTTGAGTTTGAAAACCCACCAGGCACGGCACGCTCAATGACGCTGGGTTTTGCGAGCGCCGAAGAAACCACGAAGGCCAATGGGAATGGGCGCTAAGCCCCGCTCATTTGATAAGAATGGGTACTGGATACAACGCATAAACGTACCAATCTTGATGTGTTAAGAGCTGCTGTTAACCAGCGGGCATTTTTCGAGGTGACCACGTCTTGACAATCCAATCTTATGATCAGGTCCCACGTACCGTGGCGCTGACATTCATTGCTATGATGGCCTTTGCCGCCAATTCATTGTTATGCCGTCAGGCTTTGGGACAGGGGCTCATTGATGCGGCGTCTTTTACCACGGTGCGGGTACTTTCCGGCGCGGTGACGTTGTTGATCATCGTGATGCTTCGGCGAAGGCCGCGCGCACCCAGCACCGCCAACTGGCGTTCCGCCGCCGCGCTGTTTGCCTATATGGGTTTTTTTTCGTTCGCCTATGTTTCGCTGGGGGCAGGCACCGGAGCACTGGTTCTTTTTGGCGCGGTCCAGCTGACCATGTTCATCGTCGCGTTGCGCCAAGGCGAACACTTCGCTTTGCTTTCATGGGCCGGGCTGATCCTGGCCATTTCGGGGCTGGTCTATCTGGTCTCACCAGGCATAAGCGCGCCCGACCCGGTCGGGGCCTTGCTGATGGTGGTCGCGGGAATAGCCTGGGGGGCATATTCTTTATTGGGCCGGGGGGCGACGGATCCGCTCGAAGCCACC
>JAESUA010000251.1 GCA_016763255.1 Magnetovibrio sp.
CACCGGTGCGCTGTCTGATTTTGCCGATGCGGCCACCTCTGTGGCCTGCGCCCATCAACTGCGCGCACTCGCCAAACGTGGCAAAATCAATTTAGCCAACCCCGACGATCCGGAACTGGGTTCAGGCTTGGTGGTGCTGGGCATGGGCAAGTTGGGCGGGCGCGAACTGAATTATTCCTCCGACATCGACTTGATTTTATTGTTCGACCCGGAGGTCATCGACACGGATTCGCCGATGGAATTGCAACACAGTTTCGTGCGACTGGCGCGCGGGCTGGTGAGCTTGCTCGATGAACGCACGGAAGATGGTTATGTCTTTCGCACCGATTTACGTCTGCGCCCCGACCCCGGTTCGACCCCGCTGGCGATCTCGACCATGGCGGCGGAAATCTATTACGAAAGCGTCGGCCAGAACTGGGAACGCGCGGCGATGATCAAAGCCCGCCCCATCGCCGGTGACAAGGCCGCGGCGAACGCCTTTTTGGCCCACTTAAAACCGTTCATATGGCGCAGAAACCTGGACTTTGCCGCCATCCAAGACATTCAAGCCATCAAGCGCCAAATCAACGCCCACAAAGGCGGCACCAATATTCAGCTGCACGGCCACAACGTCAAATTGGGGCGCGGTGGCATCCGTGAAATTGAATTTTATGCCCAGACTCAACAGCTGATTTGGGGCGGACGCGACCGCAACTTGCGTCACATTCCGACCCTTGATGCACTCAAAGCATTGGTGAAAGCAGGCCATGATCAAGCCGCCAATCTGCAGACCTTGGAACACGCCTATCATTATCTGCGACGGGTCGAACATCGCCTGCAGATGGTAAATGACGAACAAACCCACACCCTGCCCGAAGATGACAAAAGCCTCAACGCCATCGCCACGTTCTTAGGCTATGACAGCCTCGATGCATTTTCCGACGAACTGTAGGCGACCCTGGGCCGTGTCGAGACGCTTTATGCCGATCTGTTCTCTGAAGGGGACCAGTTGACGGCTACGGCTGCGGGGGCCGATGGCGGAAACCTGGTGTTCACCGGGGGGAAAGTGACCCTGAAACCCTCAAAACCTTGGAAAAAATGGGTTTCACCAATACCACCGCCATCGACAATGCGGTGCGTGGCTGGCACCACGCGCGGTATCGATCCACGCGCACGGAACGCTCGCGGGGTATCTTAACGCAATTGATGCCGACCATCTTGCAGGCCATGGCCGCGGCCCCCGACCCGGACTCAACATTCTTGCGCTTCGACGAATTCATTTCCAAGCTACCATCCGGTGTGCAGCTGTTTTCCATGTTCCAGACCAATCCGCAGCTGCTGGAACTGATCGCCGAAATTCTCGGCACCGCACCGCGCTTGGCCGAACACTTGGCGCGTAAACCCAATATATTAGACGGTGTGCTGACGCCGGGATTTTTCGATCAGCCGCCGGACGCACAAGAAATGCACGACGACCTCGACCACACTTTGCAAGACGCCACCTGCACGGAAGATACTCTCGATTTGGTGCGCCGCTGGGCCAAAGACCGCAAGTTCCAGATTGGCGTGCAGGTGCTTAAGGGCACGATTGATGAACGCCAAAGCCAGCGCGCCCTCACCGACGTGGCGCAAACCCTTTTGTCGGCCCTGCAACCGCGCATCGAAGCTGAATTTATCGAACGCCATGGCCGGGTGCCCGGTGGCGCCTTGACGGTGATCGCGTTCGGCAAATTGGGCGGTGGCGAAAAAACCCCGACCTCCGATATGGACATGACTTTCGTCTACGATTTTGACGCTGAGGCCAGCGCATCCGATGGCCCCAAGCCCCTGGCCGTTTCTCAATATTTTGCCCGCCTCAGCCAACGTCTGATCAATGCCTTGTCGGCACAAACCGCCGAAGGGGCGCTCTATGAGGTCGACATGCGCCTGCGCCCCAGTGGCAATGCAGGCCCCATCGCCTCCTCACTGGCGGCGTTCAAACAATACCAAACATCCGAGGCCTGGACCTGGGAACATATGGCGCTGACCCGGGCGCGTGCCCTAACCGGGCCCAAAGCCCTGCAAGATCAAGTGCAAGCGGTAATCCAAGAGGTGCTGAGTACCAAACGCAATCCAGACAAACTGGTGGTTGATGTGGCCGACATGCGCCAACGCATGGACCACGAACGCCACACCGACATCGCCTGGGAGATCAAGAATTATCGCGGCGGACTGGTGGATATCGAGTTCTTGTCCCAGTACCTGCAACTCAAACACGGTCATGATCACCCGGAAATTTTGTCGCCGACCACACGCATCGCCCTGGGCAACTTAAAAGATGCCGGATTGCTTGATCAGGACATCGCCACACGTCTAATCCAGGCGTTGGATTTATGGCAATCGTTGCAAGGCCTGTTGCGCCTGACCGTCACCGCAGATCAGCGTGACCAGCACAGCTATGACATGCCCCCCAGCCTGCAACGCCAAGTCTGCCGCTTGGTGGGGTCGAAAAACTGCCCCGATGCCGAAACACACATCAAAACCACCGCCCAGTGGGTGCTGGAGACTTTCAAAGCCCTTGTCGATGCCCCGGCCGATAATTTGCGCGCCAAAGTCTCTTCGGACCTTGGCCTCAACGCCGCTCCTTCATAAAAGCCAAATTTCACACTTTTTATTGTGTTGATTATAAAGGGGGCGTAGAGTTTAAATTCTGACAACGCCTCAAAGGGGGGCATATCACTTGTGGGATGGAGGATACACGTATGGCCGTAGCCGACGCACTAAAGAAGACCAAAGCCGCACCAAAAGCCAAGGCAAACAACAACAAAAAGACCAAAGCATCGGCCACACCTCCTGCGAAGCCTCACGCTCTTCACCCCTCCGTGCACAAGGGGCACGCCTTGTTGCAGCACGAACAGGTCGCTCGCAAGAGCAAGAACGCACCGCTGCCTGACAACTACCCCTACAAGACCCGCATGCGTCGCGCCCAATACGAGGCCCGCAAACAAGAATTGCAGATCGAATTGTTGAAGGTGCAAAACTGGGTCAAAGAGACCGGCCAGCGCGTCCTGTGCATTTTCGAAGGCCGCGACGCCGCCGGTAAGGGCGGCACCATCAAGCGCTTCACCGAACACCTTAATCCTCGTGGCGCACGGGTGGTGGCGTTGGAAAAACCCACCGATGAAGAACGCGGCCAATGGTATTTTCAGCGCTATGTGGAACAGTTACCGACCAAGGGCGAAATCGTCTTTTTTGATCGCTCTTGGTACAATCGCGCCGGGGTCGAGCGGGTGATGAGCTTTTGCTCACCCGCCGAATACATGGAGTTCATGCGCCAAGTGCCCGAATTTGAACGGATGTTGGTGCGCAGCGGCATCCGGGTGTTCAAATTTTGGTTTTCGGTCAGCCGCGACGAACAACTACGCCGTTTTAGGGCCCGCTCAAACGATCCGCTGAAACATTGGAAACTGAGCCCGGTCGATATCGAGTCCCTGGATCGTTGGGATGAATATTCCGAAGCCAAAGAAAGCATGTTTTTCTACACCCACACCGCCGATGCGCCGTGGACGGTGGTCCGCTCCGATGACAAAAAACGCGCCCGCATCAACTGCATGCGCCATTTCCTCAGCAACCTTCAATATCCCGGCAAAGACGAAGAGGTGAACACCAAGCCCGATCCACGCCTTGTTGGTAACGCCGATACGTTCTATGAAACCTTGGATGACTTTGATCCGGATAAGAAAAAACTTCGGATCTGATCCCAGCGTTTCAAAAAGGACGACCATGAGCGTAACCATCGGCGACAAAGCCCCGGCCTTCGATTTGCCCACCGACACCACATCTAAATGGGGGGGGCAACTGAACCTTGCTGATCTCAAAGGCCAAACCGTGGTTTTGTACTTTTACCCCAAAGACAGCACCCCCGGCTGCACCACCGAAGGCAATGATTTCACCGAACTGCACGCCGAGTTTGAAAAAGCTGGCGCGGTGGTCGTTGGTGCATCGAAAGACAGCGTCAAACGCCACGATAACTTTAAGGCCAAGCAAGGATTCCCGTTCACCCTGGTGTCAGACGAAGACGGCGTTTTGTGCGAGGCCTACGGCGTGTGGGTGTTGAAAAAGAACTACGGCCGCGAATACATGGGCATTGAGCGTTCAACCTTCATCATCGATGGTACCGGCAAGATCACCCACGAATGGCGCAAGATCCGCGTCAAAGGCCATGTGCAGATGGTGCTGGAAGCCGTGCAAAGCCTGTGACAAGCCTTACTGATCTCGCCTGCGAAGTGCTCAATACGGCCAAACCTTCTGAGAAGGTTCGCCTGACCTATCGTTATGCCCAAATGTGGCGCGCCGGTGAGATCAGTGAAATTGGCGACCGCACCCCACCCCACCGTCCGGCGCGCCCGGCCAACCCCGTGCTGTGCAGCCCCGGCGATATGCCCAAGCGGTCCACCGGTGGCGGCAAGCGGCGCATAAACTTGATCCACGCCATCGCCCATATCGAGCTTAATGCCATCGATTTGGGCTGGGACGCGGTGGCGCGCTTTGCCCCGCTAAACCTGCCCAAGGCATTTTACGACGACTGGGTGCAGGTGGCCGAAGACGAAGCCAGACATTTTGAAATGCTGGAAAAGCGCCTCCATGAGCTGGACGCCGCCTATGGCGATCTGCCCGCCCATGACGGCTTGTGGGAAGCGGCCATGAACACCGCCGATGATGTATTGGCGCGTATGGCCGTGGCCCCGATGTTGCTGGAAGCGCGCGGACTGGACACCACACCGGGCACGGTCAAACGGTTGCGAGCCAATGGAGACCACGCCACCGCCGACATCATGGAACAAATCGGTGATGAAGAAATCAGCCATGTGGCCGCCGGGGTGCGCTGGTTTGAACATGTCTGCGCGCAACGCCAGCTTGATCCCGTGCCGACCTTCAAAAACCTGGTGGTGACCCGTTTCAAGGGCCAGATCAAACCGCCGTTCAATACCCAAGCGCGCGATCAGGCCGCGATGGCTCCCGCGTACTATCTCACGGCTGCAAAGACTTGAAAGTTCTCGCCCACGCCGTTAGTAATCGTGGGACCATATTCATCCGGTGCACCCCACCTGAGAGACAATACCCATGAGCGACGACGCCAAGGCCGAAGAGGCTACCGAAACCCAAGCCCCCGAAGATGAGACTGAGGGCGAAGAAGAGACTGAGGGCGAAGAAGAGGTTGACGAAGAGGGTGAGGAAGGGGGCGAGGAAGAGCCCAAAGGCAAACTTGCAGGCAAGATGAAATTCATCATCATCGGCGTCATCGTGCTGGTGTTGGGTGGTGGTGCTGGGCTGTATTTTGCAGGCGTTTTCACCAAAGAAAGGCCCCACGAAACCACCATCATGCTGCCAGGAGAGCCGGTCATTTATGAAATGCAGCGCATCACCGTCGATATGAAGCCCAGTGAAACACGCGCCCGTCCGTTTATCCGCGTTACGATGCAGGTCGAACTCCAGGGTGAAACCGCCATGGACGCCTTCCTCGAAAATGAGATCAAGATTATGGACGCGCTGCAAACGCACCTGCGCGCACTCATGCCCGAAGAGCTAAGTGGTCGCGAAGGCACCGAACGCCTGCGCACAGATTTCACAACCATCATCAACCGCATCATCGTCCCGGAACGCGCCATTACGGTGTTCTACAAAGACATCATGGTGCGTTAGGCCTTTATTCGCGCAACGCATAGACCTGTTCAAGAATGTCATCGTCATCCCATTCACGCGCACCGATGGCGCGGTAGATGATGCGGCCTTGGGGGTCGATCACAAAGGTCGATGGTAGTCCCTGCATTGGCCAAGCATCGGCAACCCTGGATTTGGCATCGATCAGAACCGTAAAATCGAGCTCATAATCGCCGACGAACGACCAGATTTTATCTTCGTTGCCGCCCACATGAATGGCCAACATCATCACGCCCTTATCCTGGATTTTTTCCCAGGCGCGCTGCATGGAGGGCATTTCGGCACGACACGGCGGGCACCAGGTGGCCCAAAAGTTAATGATCACCACCTTGCCTTTAAAATCAGACAGGCTCTGAAACTGTCCATCCAGGTTTTTAAGTTTAAAATCCGGTGCCATTGGCTTGCCAGCCATGGGATTGAGCGCTTGCTTGGCCATAACCCCCGTGGTCATCAACGCCACCATGACAAAACCGATACCGGCCATGCGGATTTGGGAAATCAAATTGTTCATTGTTTTGCACACTCCATGCCTTGCAAACGCGTGGTGCGTTTTTCGCCGCCTTCACGCCAGACAATTTCAAGGTCGAACCGGGTGCCCGGTGCCAAACCAAATGTAATCATGCCCCAATTGTAATCGGTGGGCGCGAATTCTTGTTGCGTCGGAAACAGCGCCCACTTGAACGCCACGCGTTGTTCATCATCCACGCCCAATCGATCCCATACCGGTTGCCAATCGGCACGGGTGCGCAGTTGGCGTTCTTCATCACCGATAAAGATGCGCCATTCGCTTTGATCAATGGTGATGTGTGGTGCGCTGGGCTCAGTGGCCAGGTTGCCAAAGGCGGAGCGAAACAAACAGGCTTCGTTAACCAGCAGGTTCACGCCCGCCTCATCAAAACCACGACCGATGAAAAATCCGCGCACCTGATCGTGCACCAAGGCCTGGGTCTCCAGGCGCAAGCCGTCACCTTGCCAGCGAAACACGCCGGGGCCTTCCAGCCCCGCTTCCTGTGCGGTCACCGGTGTGGCTGCACCGAGATACAGGCCGGCAATTGCGCCCAATAACCAGCCGCCAAAAACGTTATGAATGCGCACCTTGTTTCCCCCTCACGCTTCAAAACTGAA
>JAESUA010000252.1 GCA_016763255.1 Magnetovibrio sp.
GGGATGCCGGGACCATCATCACTTACCCGCAAACACACTTGCGCATCATCCGCGCTGAGATCGACCCGTGCGCGCTCGCCATAGCGCACCGCGTTGCCAATCAAGTTCGCCACCATGCGTTTCAGGCCCACCTCACGCCCATTGAAGGTTAGGCTTTCTAGTCCTGAGCACGTGACATCGTCTCCGGCACGTTGGGCATCATCGCACAGGCCGCGTACTAGCACCGCCAAATCCAAGGGTTTGGTTGGCTCTGCCGTGGCATCATCACGGGCAAATTGAAGCGTTGCGGCAATCATGGCTTCCATTTCGTCCAGATCGGACAACATTTTGAAGCGCTGCTCTTCATCATCGACAAATTCAGCCCGCAAACGCAAACGTGTGATCGGAGTGCGCAAATCGTGGCTGATGGCGGCCAACATGTGGGTGCGGTCTTTGACAAAGGCCTGCAATCGACTTTGCATGCGGTTAAAGGCTTTGGCGGCACGACGCACCTCGCGCGGGCCATCCTCACCCATGGGCGGGGCGTTGACATCCACCCCCAAACGTTCCGCCGCCAATTCAAAGCGATTCAAAGGTTTGGTGGAACGCCGCACGGCCCATACGGACAGGCCCAACACCAGCAACAAAGACAGTGCACTGGGCAAGAAAAAGCGCGTCCCCCACAACGGCCGCACGGGTGCCGGGGGGGTCAGGAACGTCACCCACGAACCATCGAGAAGCCGATAACTGAGCAGCAGAACGCGACGTCCACCGTCTTGTTCTAGATCACCGCGTTGAAAATGACCAAATGGCCCCCCCCTGCCGCGCATCATACGGTCCATCATGTCGGTGTGCTCTGACGCGTCGGAACGCTCACGCCATCCATGGGCTCGCAAATGCGGTACCGCACGCGATGCATCGCGATAGTTGGCCATTTCCATGCGCAAATTATCCGGCGCGATATCACCGAGAAACTCTTCCAAGGCACCGCGCACCTGTCGGCCTTGCCAATCTAACGTGGTGGCACCAAGGGTTGTCTGCAGAGACCATGCGGCACGAAATCCCGGGGTTTCAAATGAGCGCGTCAATTCGCCCCGAACATTTGCTTCGGCGGCTTCGACTTTGGTGATGATGTCGGCAATGCGTTCCGCCCCATGCCACCCTCCGATGGTCAAAAGCAAGGCTCTGCGCTCGGCAAAATGTTGCCCCGTCGTGATCAAAGTGCTCAGCACAATGCCGAGCATAAGCACCACCAAGGTGCGCCCCATAATGGTTTGCGGCCAAAGTCTCATGGTTTCACCTGAGTATCGCTACCCCGAGATACGCTCGGGGTGAACATATAACCACCGCCGCGCACGGTTTTGATCAATTCGGGTTTTTTCGGATCAGGTTCTATTTTTTTGCGCAGACGACTTACTTGCACATCAATGGAGCGATCAAACGGTTGTGCATCACGACCCCGCGCCATATCCAGCAATTGATCACGGTTGAGCACCCTTCCCGGATGGGTGACAAAGACCTGCAACAGCTCAAACTCCCCGCCGCTGATATCCACCGCTTCACCCTTTGGATTGGCCAGCATGCGGGCCTGTATATTTAAGGTCCAGCCCGCAAATGAGTGCAAGCTTGCCTCATCTTCCGGGGGGCTAAGAAGTGTTGGTAAGGTGTCGAAACGACGCAATACAGCCTTGATACGCGCCAGCAATTCACGGGGATTAAAAGGTTTGGCCAGATAATCATCAGCGCCCATCTCCAGACCAATGATGCGGTCTGTTTCTTCGCCCATGGCGGTCAACATGATGATCGGAACATCGCTCCCCCGAACTGACTGGTAGGCGGACCGGCCGGCGCGTAGATTACGGGTCAGGGTCAAGCCATCCTCCCCCGGCAGCATCAAATCCAAAACGATCAGATCAATGGCTCCACCGCAGAGCACGTTGGCCATTTCACGTCCGTCTGCGGCGGTGCTGACCCGCAAGCCATGCTTAATCAAAAAGCGGCTCAACAGATCGCGAATTTCGCGGTCGTCATCGACAATCAAAATGTGTGGTGTTCTGTCCATATCGTCAACATAGCGCCTTTTATCAAAGCCATGGCGGGAACTTGGTAACCCAATGTAACGATCAGAGGAGCTGAAACATAGCGTTACACAACACTGCTTTTGAGACATGCCCCAGCAACATGCACGGTGTTGAATAGAAGCTGTAAGGGGGAACCAAAACGGTTCTCTCTCCCAAAATTTAACTCTGATTTAAGGAGATATATCATGAAAAGCAAAACATTGATCATCACTGCCGTTGTTGTTGCGGCTGCTGGCATTGGGGCCTGGAACATCGGCTCATCTTACGCGCACGGCTCGTTTGGCCCAGGCGGCCAAGGCGGCAAAGGCGGTTATGGCCACGGATATTCCATGATGCAGAGCCAAGGACATGGCATGGGGCATGGTATGGGCCACGGCAACATGCAAGGCAAAGGCCCGGGATCTCAAAATTGCGACTATGGCCAAAACCAAACCCTAGAAACGCCACTGACCATTGACGACGTGCGGGCAAACCTGGAGCAAAAACTCCAGTGGCGCGGCAACGATCGCCTGAAAGTCGGCTCCGTGGTCGAAAAAGACGATAAAACCATCGTCGCCGAAATCGTCACCGTTGACGACAGCCTGGTGCGCAAGGTCGAAATCGACAAGGCCACCGGACGTCACGAGCCCGTAAAATAATGCTGAAATATACTGCGCAGTGCAAAAGGCTCCGGGCCCTTCTCCCTCCCCCTTGAGCCAAGAGTTGCCCCACCCTTATTCCTAGGGGTGGGGCAACTCTCATTATTATCATTATAATGCCCCTATCGCCTAGCCGACGCAGGGTTTAATGTAGCCAAATTAGACTAGCAGTACTTGGAGCGCCCTTGTCCATCGTTCAATCACCAACGTCACGTCACATTATGGGCGTGGCCTTTGTTTTTCTGACCATGATGTGTATCACGCCGTCAGTGCGGGCTGAGCATGCGGACTGGCGTGGTGCCGCGGTATCGCCCTTAACTGCCATGCCTGTCGTCGATCCACGCAAGGTTCAGTTGGGCGAACTGATGTTTCACGATCCGCGCCTGTCGGCAGACGACACCATTAGCTGCGCCAGCTGCCACGACCTCTCCCACGGCGGTGCGGATGGGCTTGCAAAGCCTATCGGCATTGGTGGTGCAAAGGGGACCATCAACACCCCAACGGTCTTTAACAGTGCCTATAATTTCACCCAATTTTGGGATGGCCGTGCGGACAGTCTCGAAGAACAAGCCGCTGGACCGGTCCATAATCCAGTGGAAATGGGCTCGACTTGGCCCGAGGTCGTCGCCAAACTGAGCCAAGACCAAGACATGCTGTCGGCCTTTCAAAAGCTCTATGCAGACGGCGTCACCGCCGACAACATTGTCGATGCAATCGCCACCTTCGAACGCACCTTGGTCACCATCAACGCGCCTTTTGACCGCTATCTAAAAGGCGATCAAACAGCCATCAGCCCCCAAGCTATCCGCGGTTATAAGCTGTTTCAATCGTATGGCTGCGTGGCCTGTCACCAAGGCGCAAACGTCGGTGGCAACATGTATCAGACCATGGGGACCATGGGTGATTACTTCGGCGATCGCGGCAATATTGATGCCAGTGACCTGGGCCGATATCAGGTTACCGGGCGTGAAAAGGATCGCCATGTTTTCAAGGTCCCCAGTTTGCGCGTCGTCAGGCATACGGCCCCTTATTTCCACGACGGCAGCGCCAAGACCTTGCAAGACGCGGTCAGGCACATGGCCAAATATCAATTGGGTCGCGAACTGCCTGAGCAAGACTTGGATGACATTATTAAATTTTTGGAAAGCCTTGCGGGGGAATACATAAGGTTTGAAACCAAATGAAACATGTCTCTAGCCCGCTTCTATTTGTATTGCTTCTGGCCACGGCGGTACTCGTCTTGGTGTTTTCGTTTCAGACCCGTCTAATGGATTTGGACCGCCACAACGAGGTGGCCCAAAACCTTTTGCGTCTCAAGCAACTGGACACTCAGTTGAACGAAGAAACGCTTAAAATCGTTTCGTTACAGGTTTACCACTACGATACAATCGTACGCACCGTGACCCGCATGAAAGCCGTCAGCGGCAACTTGAATGACCGCGAAACGGGACTTTATGGTTTGGTCGGCCCGGACGTGGATAGTGGCTTAGATACATTTCACGCTTTGATGCTGAACAAGATTGATTTGGTTGAATCGGTAAAATCACGTACCGCCATCGTGCGCAACACGCTGAACTATGTTCCCTTGGAACTTACACGCCTTTCTGACAACCGCGTTGATCTTGTTGCGATTCAAATGCAGCGTCTGCTCAACACTCTTTTGATGTTTAACCTAAGCCCCAATGACCACAACCGTGATGCACTGATTGCAGAACTCAAATTCTTTAAGACCCTGAAACTATCCGTGCAAGATCGCAGTGATATCGACAAGGTATTGCCCCACATCAAGGCCAATCTACGGGCGCTTGATGAGACCTCAGCAGAAATGTTGCAATTTCTCAATCTGCCCACAATGCAGACACTCGACAAAATTTTCCGCGCACACATGGTCTTCACGATCACCCGTATAAAGATCGCAAACCAGTTCCGCATTGTACTATTGGTTTTATCCTTGGTGCTTTTTGCCGGGCTTGGCTTTGCCCTTTTCCGGTTGCGGGTGGCTCACGATGACGCCGAACGCACATCCCGGCAATTTCGCGATGCGGCCGAAAGCATTGGTGAGGGCTTTGCGTTCTTCGACGCAGCCGGAAAGTTATCATTTTGGAACAAAACCTTTGAAAAACTACACTACGGCGTGGGCGACGCGCTGAGCACCGGCGTCACATTCGATGCGTTCTTCAAAGCCTGCGTTGACAACGAAGTCTATCAAGATTTCATCTTTGACGATGAGCATCAAAACGAAAACACCAGCCGGTCACTTGGCCACCCCTATGTGGTGCAGTCGGCCAACGGCACATGGATGATGGCCAGTGATAGCCGCATGGCCGACGGCGGCACCGCCAGTGTGCGCGTTGACATCACCGCAAGTAAACACGCCGAGGCCGAGTTGCGCCAATTGTCGCGCGCTGTTGAACAAAGCCCCGTGAGCGTGATGATCACCGACACCAACGGATTGATCACTTACGTCAATCCAAAATTTGTCGAAGCCACCGGCTACGCCTCCCAAGAAGCCATCGGCCAAAAACCGAATATGATCAGTTCCGGGGAAATGCCATCTAAAGAATACGATGAACTATGGCAAACCGTTTCAAACGGCCATGAATGGCGGGGCGAATTTCACAACAAACATAAAGACGGCTCACTGTATTGGGAATTTGCATCGATCTCACCGATCAAAGATGACCGCGGTGTCATCACCCATTTCCTCGCCGTAAAAGAAGACATCACCGAGCGCAAACGCACCATGCGTGCCTTGGTCGAGGCCAAGGAGCAAGCCGAATTGGCCAGCCACACCAAGACCCAATTCTTGGCCAACATGAGCCACGAACTGCGCACCCCGCTCAACGCCATCATCGGTTTTTCAGAAATCATCAAGGCTCAGATGTTCGGCCCCGTCGGCAACAAAAATTACATCGAATACAGCGCCAACATTCTGACATCCGGCCAGCACTTACTGCATGTCATCAACGACATTTTGGATGTCTCACGCATCGAAATCGGCACCATGCAGATCCGCGAAAGATCGGTTAACATTGGCGAACTTTGCCATGACAGCCTCTATATGGTGCGTGACCAAGCGCAGTTCTCAAAATTGACACTGAGCGATACGGTCCAAGAAAACCTGCCTGTTCTTCGCGGTGATCCGGTTCGCATCAAACAAATCATTTTGAATTTGTTGACCAATGCCATCAAGTTCACGCCTCAGGGCGGCAAGGTCGATTTAGAGGTGCACTTAGACGACCAAGACACCACCATTGTCCTGGTTGTGCGCGATACCGGTTGCGGCATCCCCGAAGACAAGCGCGAAACAATTTTGGAACCATTCGAACAAGTCAGCGACATCTACACCCGCAACCATGAAGGCAGCGGACTGGGTCTGTATCTGGTTAATTCCTTTGTGGAACTGCATGGCGGCACCCTCACCATAGAAAGCGAAGTTGATATGGGCACCACGGTTTCGGTTCGACTGCCGATAGAGCGGAAAATCGCGGCACAATAAGTGTGCCTCAATGAGCCATCAAAACCGCCACGGTCGTGTGCTCCAGTTTGGAACGTCGTCGCCCCGCCCATCACGCCACCGCGCATGACCATGTGCCCGCATCACGATCATATCCGCACCAAAGTCAGTTGCGACCGATCTCCCGGTTCCATTTAAGACCCAAGCAGGCGCAATATCCACATCCTCAAAGTTGACAATAATCATTGCCCTTGCCATGCCAATGATCAAAGCTGATAAACACTGCGATCATACAAACAACACTAAAGACGAAGGCCAACATGAGCACCTCCACCCCCACTCACCTTCCCAACTCGACCGCCCAACGTGATCTCGAAACGATGATCCACCCCTACACCAACCTCAAGCTTCACCAAGAAGTCGGACCGTTGGTCATCACGCGTGGTGAAGGCGTCAGGGTTTATGGTGAAGATGGCAAGCCCTACATCGAAGCCATGGCGGGGCTATGGTGCACATCGCTTGGCTGGAGTGAGCAACGCTTGATCGACGCCGCAACCGCCGCCATGCAACGCCTTGCGTATTACCATTCCTTTACCCACAAAGTTCCGGATGTGACCGTGGACTTAGCGGAAAAACTCCTCGAAATGGCCCCGGTCAAAATGGGTAAAGTCTTCTTTGCCAATTCCGGTTCAGAAGCCGTCGACACGGCCATTAAATTGGTGTGGTACGTCAATAATGCACGCGGCAAACCAAATAAGAAAAAGATCATCGCCCGCGAAAAAGCCTATCACGGGGTCACCGTTGCGGGGGCCTCTCTCACTGGCTTGGCGGCCTGCCAAAATGATTTTGATTTGCCCATTGCGGGTGTGCTGCGCACCGGTTGCCCACACCATTACCGGTTTGCCAAACCGGGCGAATCTGAAGAAGACTTCGCCACCCGACTGGCCGATGAACTGGAACAGCTGATCATCGCCGAAGATCCTGACACCATTGCCGCAATGTTTGCCGAACCGGTGATGGGTGCTGGCGGCGTACTGGTGCCGCCCGCCACTTATTTTGAAAAAATCCAGGCGGTGTTAAAAAAGTACGACATCATGTTGGTGGCCGACGAAGTCATCTGTGGTTTTGGTCGCACCGGAAATGTGTGGGGCAGCGATACCTACAACATCAAACCCGGCATGATGACCATGGCCAAGGCGTTGTCATCCGCATACATGCCGATCTCGGCCCTGATGGTCAGTGAAGAAATTTTTCAAGACATGGTCTTGGAAAGCGAAAAACTCGGCGTGTTTGGACATGGCTATACCTATGGAGGCCATCCGGTGGCTTGCGCCGTCGCCTTGGAAACCCTCAAAATTTACGAAGAACGCGATACCGTCGGCCACGTGCGTGACATCACCCCGACCTTCTTGAATGGTTTGAAAGCGTTCGAAGACCATCCCCTGGTGGGTGAAGCCCGCGGTGTCGGCTTGGTCGGCGCGATTGAATTGGTGCGCAACAAAGAAACCCACGAAAGTTTCGATCCGAAGCTCGGTGTCGGGATGAAATGTGCCCAGTTCATGCAGGACAACGGCGTCATCGGCCGGGCCATGGGCGACAGTTTGGCATTTTCACCGCCGCTGATCATCACCAAGGATGAAATCGACGAAATGCTGTCACGATTTGGCAAAGCTCTGGACCAAACCTTGGAATGGCTACAATCCGAAGGCCATTTCGCCTCCTAATTGCCCCATTACCGCCGCAATACAGCATCAATTTGAAAAATAATACACTATTTTGTGTGCACAATCTTGCGGTGAATCCTTGGATTCGAGTATGATGCCCACAACTAATAAAGAATATAAGTGCTCCGACTGCGGACGGCATCACCGCCAGACAAATCAGTCCGGGCATACCCTTGCGGAGGAATTCATGAACTACGAGCAGTTCTTTGCCGAAAAAATTGCCGATCTGAAATCTGAAGGCCGATACCGTGTCTTCGCCGATATCCAGCGCCAAGCGGGCAAGTTCCCAACGGCTTTTGTGCACAAAGACGGCAAAGTCAAAGAAATCACCGTTTGGTGTTCCAATGACTATATGGGGATGGGGCAAAACCCCGATGCCATCGCCAAAATGCAAGAAATTGCGGGTGGTTACGGTGTCGGTGCCGGCGGCACACGCAACATTTCCGGCACCATGCACGAACATGTTTTGTTGGAAGCCGAATTGGCAGACCTCCACCAAACCGAAAGTGCTCTGCTGTTTCAATCGGGTTGGGTTGCCAATTTGACGACTCTGTCAACCTTGGGCTCCTTGGTTCCCGACTGTGTGATCATTTCAGACAGCAAAAACCACAATTCGATGATCGAAGGCATTCGCCATTCACGTGCAGAAAAGCATATCTTCCGCCACAATGATTTGGAAGATTTGGAAAACATCCTTAAATCCATCGATCCGGATCGCCCCAAGATGATCGCCTTTGAAAGCGTTTATTCCATGGACGGCGACATTGCCCCCATCAAAGAGATCTGCGATTTGGCCGACAAGTACGGTGCGATGACATTCCTCGACGAAGTGCATGCGGTGGGCCTTTATGGCCCGCGTGGTGCGGGCGTTGCCGAACGTGATGGCGTGATGGACCGCATTACCATCATCCAGGGCAC
The DNA here is from genome assembly GCA_016763255.1 of Magnetovibrio sp. Taxonomy (GTDB): domain Bacteria; phylum Pseudomonadota; class Alphaproteobacteria; order Rhodospirillales; family Magnetovibrionaceae; genus Magnetovibrio. Next base: position 8,798 of record JAESUA010000252.1, read on the forward strand.
CCTGGCCAAAGCCTTTGGCGTAATCGGTGGATATATCGCCGGCACCAAGGCCCTGTGTGACTTCGTGCGCTCGTACGGCACCGGCTTTATCTTCTCAAGCTCCATGCCGCCAGCTGTCGCCGCAGCCGCACGGACCAATGTAAATCATCTCAAGAACCACAATGAATTGCGCATCCGCCATCAAGAACGGGCCGCAACGCTGAAACAGCGCTTTCGCGATGCGGGTATTCCGGTGATGGACAGTGTCAGCCACATTGTACCGATTTTTGTCGGCAATGCCGTGCTGTGCAAACAAGCTTCGGATGATTTGATGGAACGCCACAATATTTATGTGCAGCCCATCAACTATCCAACCGTAGAGCGCGGCACGGAACGCCTGCGCTTCACCCCTACCCCGCACCACACCGATGCGCATATGGATCAGCTGATCGAAGCCATCAAAGAAGTGTGGAGTCGCTTGGGCCTTCAAGCCGCAGCGTAACGATATGCAAATTTATAAAAACACGGCGGCCTCATCGGTCGCCGTGTTTTTTACACGATAACTTAGACTTTCACATTTTGCCATCGTCAGAACCGTGACCGCCTCCCCAGTCTTCGCTATACTGAGCACGATTCCATTGGAGATGTGCACCCCACCATGTTTGCCGACAACACCCTAACGCCTAAGGAAGCAATTCGCCTGTGTGCGCTCGGCACCCTTGCGCTTGCTGAAAATAACATGCGTTACAGTGAGTTAGCCAGTGCCATCCGTCATTTTACCAGCCGCATCACAGGCCCGTCCTTGGACATCATGGGCACCTCGATCGAATTGTTAAAGTTTGAGGGGTTGGTGGAACCCATCGAAGGCATCGGCATGGAAGACGACGCCACATTGCGCCTCACACAAAAGGGTAAAGGCGAACTGAACACCTTGATGACCTCTCGCATTCGTTCCGCCAGTGGCGAGGTTAACAAGTTAATCACGACCCTTAAACTGCGTTTTCTCCATCTTCTCAAAATCGACGCCCAATGCGAACAGGCCGATTTGCTGATTGAGAATTGTGAGACCGAATTGGCGCGTCTCGATGATTTGCATGCCTATCACGCCAAAGACCAGGGTTATCTAACCGATTGGTTGGAACATGACATCGAACAGCTTGAAAAACACCTCGATTGGTTAGAAGCGTTCCGTGACCGCCTCGGCGCCACGACCTGAACACACCATTAATCCAAACTTTCACCGCTCATTTTTTTTAATCCAAATACAAATTTGTAAGCCACTCTGGCTACAAAATAAAATCTCTGAATAATCCAGATAGCTGTCCTGCATAAGCTTTCTAGCCGATGTACTTCTTTTGGCTTGATGTCAACATGGCGACACAACAAAAACAAGCTCAAACAGGTGCCCCATGAATGCGATGCTCTCATACAATAAAGATGTTTTACGCGACCTCCTTTGGTTGATAAATTTCGGCGAATGCGAGCTTGCGGTACTCATTTGGTCAGATTTTCGCAAAGACATCATGAAGGGCTGCGCCACCTGCCCTGGCGTGAAATCGCGCACCGATTTGATCTGCGGAAAATGCTTAGAATTGACGCTACGCCGGTATGAAGCCTTGGCCCCAGAGGATGTCGAAATGGAAAATGAGCATCTTCTGGCGACCCGTAATCTCGTCAATCACTATGGCAGAGGACAGCTTATGTAGTCCCCCTGGGGTTCAAAACTCACCGTTCCTAATGCCCTGGGAGCGCTTCCCCCCTTGAACCCCAAGCCGAAAGCCCCGCCATCATAATCGGCGGGGCTTTTTGGTTTGCGATTTCTAGA
>JAESUA010000253.1 GCA_016763255.1 Magnetovibrio sp.
GCATTAATAATGACCTATAGGGATCGCTTTCCAAAGGCCGTCGGGTCGGAGAAAATCCGCAGGTGATGTGGTTCATCATCAAGGCTTTTCGACACCCCCGTCGGCCTTTGGAAGAGACCGGAACAGCGGTTCCTCAAGGCTTTCGGACGTCGTCAACCGCGTCTTGTGATGCCCTGCATCACGGCGCCGCGCTTTCCTAGCCGATAACATTGAGGAACCGTCCATATAGGTCATTATTACTGCAGCTTGGTATATGCCTTTACACACTTTCTAAAACTTCACGCAAGACGTTCACTGCGGACTTCAATTCTTGCGGAGAAAAGCCACAAAACCCAAGCAAAAGCCCCTGCACTTTGGGCTCACAGGCATAATATGAGGACAGCGCCGCGCACGTTACGCCGCGCTGGGCGGCCAATTTTGCAATCTGCACATCATCAAATTGGGGTGCCAGACGCACCACAATTTGCATGCCCGCATGATGATCTTCAAAGCTCACAATATGCCCCAATTGATCGCGCAACAAGCCCACCAAAACGCTGCGCCGTTCACCATACATCCGGCGCATACGACGGATGTGACGATAGAATTCACCGTTTTCCATAAACAACGCCAGGGCCCGTTGCGGGGCGATCGAAGCCTTGGTGCCATGGGCCCGCACACTCATCGAGATGCGCTCAAGAATATGCATCGGCACGACCAAAAAACCCAGTCTCAAACTATCCGTGAAGACCTTTGAAAAACTGCCGAGATAAAGGGTCCGCCCGCCCTGATCAAAACGCGGCTCAAAACTGGCCAGGGCCGGAATCGGTCGCCCGGCATAGCGAAATTCGCTGTCGTAATCGTCTTCCACGATCCACGAGTCCGTGCGTTGCGCCCAACTTAAAAATTCCACTCGGCGTTTGGTCGGCATCGCCCCGCCCAATGGAAATTGCGAAGACGGCGTCAGCATCGCCAAGACCGGTGTTTTCACACCCGCGCCGATGTCCGGCAAGCACGCCCCATGGGCATCAAGTTCAAGCCACCTGGGCCGCATGCCGAGGCTGCCAATAAGGCTGCGCAAGGGCGCATAGCCGGGGTCCTCCAGGGCAATGAAATCACCTGGACTGGCCAGTGTGCGCAGGCAAATTTCAAGCGCATCGACAGATCCAGCGGTGATCAAAATCTGTTGTGGCGAAACGTTCAAACCCCGCCAGTCGGCCAGATAGCGCACAATCGCGGTGCGCAAATGCAGATCGCCGAACGGATCAGACCCCACCACCAAAGCCTGCGGATCGCTGCGCGCCACCCGCGAAAAACACCGAGCCCATTGGCGATAGGGAAACAGCCGCATATCCGGGCGTCCGGGTTGAAAGGGACGAATTGGGGGTGAGGGTGGCGACGTCACGTCCGGCAGAGCCGCGACGGGCGTATGCGACGCCTGATCAATCTCAACCTCGCCAATATCGCTGACATAGACCCCCGCGCCACGGCGACCCTGGGCAAAACCTTCGGCCATCAACTGGTCATATGCGGCCACCACGGTGGCCCGTGAAACGCCCAGTTCTTGTGCCAAATTGCGCGACGCCGGAAGGCGGTAACCTGTGCCCAATTGACCCGAAATAATCCGCCGCCGAAGCGCTTCATAAATTTGCGCAAACAAGGGCGTCGAAGTGCCGGGGTCAAGTTTCAAACCCAACAGGGGTGCATCAGCCATCAAAATTGGTCCGGTCAAAAATTCATTTATTGGATATTTTACCTAATCCAAAATTCGGCTAAACGTCAAGCTCCAGCAACAAGGATGACCACCATGACCGACCCCTTAAACGTTACCGACCGGACCAGACTTCGTCGCAGCCATGAGCGGGGCCATTTCGATCGCAAAACTATTTACGCCATCTTGGACGCCATGCCCATGTGCCATGTCGGCCTCATCCAAAATGATAAGCCAATTGTCATTCCGACCATACAATGGCGTGAAGGCGATCATGTGTACTGGCATGGCTCCAACGCCAGCCGTAGCCTCAAGACGTCCGAAAATGCCGATGTCTGTTTGACCGTATCGCTGCTCGACGGCATGGTGATGGCGCGTTCGGCGATGCATCATTCGGTCAACTTTCGCTCGGTGATGATCTTTGGTCGCCCCACGATGATCACTGACCCGGCGCAAAAGGCACAAAAACTCGACGCGCTGATCGAGGCCCTTTATCCGGGCCGGGTTGAATTGTTGCGGCCGATGAGCGAGCAAGAAGTCAAAGCCACCGCCATCCTTTCGATGCCGATCGAAGAAGCTTCGGCTAAAATTCGCAGTGGCGGGCCAGTGGACGACGATGAAGATTACGCCCTGCCGATTTGGGCCGGTGTTTTGCCCATCCAACACACGGTTGGTGCCCCACAAGCCGATCCGCGCAATCTACCCACGGCCAAGATGCCCGACACCATCAATGATTTTAAAATTGGCTAGGTTTTTAGCCACAAATCAAAGCCGCCCGCGTCAGCCGGACATGACAAAATCAGCCTGATGCGGGCGTTCAACTGGTGATCAAGCACCAAGGCCGCCATTACGACCCCGACGTCCACCAAACCAACTTCGCCCTGCCCCGCTGGCTGCGCGACTGGCTAGGGCTTTTAGGCTTCATCGGAGTACGGATGATTACCCAAAAAAAGACAGGCCCCCAAATTGAGGGCCTGTCTTTTGCAGTTTCCTGCCAAATAATGGTGCCGATGAGCAGACTCGAACTGCTGACCTACGCATTACGAATGCGTTGCTCTACCAACTGAGCTACATCGGCGCATGTGGTGGCCGTCTTTTAATCTGCCCATGCGCGCACGTCAACGCGTTTTGGGGCTTAGGCCGGTTCGGTGACCTCCGAAGAAGGGCTGTGGGTCAGCAATTGGGTGTTCAGATCGGGGCTGCTATGCACCGTCAAACCCTGCGGCGTATCCCACTTCAGGGTGTCAAAACCGCGACATTTGGGGCAATGGGCCAACCATTGGGGCTCCACATGACCACAGCCCGAGCACACCCAGGCCGGATCGGCGGGGGCTTGGGCGGCGCGCATCAACCAATGACGCACTTGGTCTTTATCACCGCGATCTTGGTCTTCCAATTGAGCCATCAGGCTCAAGACTTTACGCGTCATATGACCGGCTTCTAAGGCCACGCCCAAATGATCACGCGCCTGACCCCACAATTGGGCTTCCAAGGCGGCCTCGGCGACCACAACATTTGAGTCTGGAGAACTCGGCTTAAACGATAAAAGTTTTTGCGCCGCAGTCATTTTTTTGAGGCCGTCGGTGGCCTTGTGGGCCTGATAATACAGCGCCACCAAATCCGGGTGGGGCATCAGGCTCCAGGCTTTTTCGACCACGCCTTGGGCTTTGCGGGAATTGCCACGGGCCAGATAAAGCTCAGTTAAACGCAACGCCGCAGCGCTAAACGCACTGTCCAAAGACACCGCTTTTTGCGCTAGCTTCAAGGCTTTAACCGGATCTCCGACGCGCTCCATTTCCAGGCTTTCACCGTACGCCA
>JAESUA010000254.1 GCA_016763255.1 Magnetovibrio sp.
CACCGCGGGTTTTTTGCACTTCGCCGGGCATTTCTTCGAAGAAGTAGCTGACCGAAACATCAAGCACATTGCTCAATTGATAGAGACGACTTGCGCCAATACGATTGGCACCGCGCTCATATTTCTGAATCTGCTGGAAAGTCAAGCCGACGGCTTCGCCAAGTTTTTCCTGGCTCATGCCCAAGAGTGTACGACGCTGGCGCAGACGGGCACCGACGTGCACATCAACCGGACGCGGTGTGCCAAGCGGCGGACGGTCAGCGGCTTTCAGTGCATTTGAATTTGCAGCCATTTTAGGGGGGTCCTTCTCGTCCAAGAGGTATGGTGTTTTTGTCATGATGCTAATTTGTATAGCTTATGGGCCTTTTCTTACTCCCGTGGCGTGTGTCGGTCAAGGAATGTCGTCACCAGATACTACCACTATATGGTATGCAATCTTTAGTATAACAACATCATCTTCACCTAGCCGGGCGATTTATGGTGAAACTTCCCAGCAAAAACCCTAACACAGCTAGAATAATTGATAGGCTTACGGGCACGACATTACCTAAACGGGCATAGAGTCCCGGGTGCTCAATCGCACGAGGCAACCCCCCATCGATAAAGCCTTTTTCCCCCAATGCGAGTTTTTTATGCACCCGTCCATAGGCATCAATAATGCCGGATACACCGGTGAACGCGACCCGCACCGTGGGCAGTCCTTCTTCCACCGCACGCAAGCGCGCGTTCACGAAATGTTGATAGGGCCCGGCAGTTTTTCCGTACCATGCGTCATTGGTGATGTTGAGCAGCCACTGTGGCCTTTGATCGGGATCACTCACTTCATGGGGGAAAATAATTTCGTAACAAATCAACGGACTCACCGGTGGTAAGCCCTTCAAATTTAAGGTGCGAGGCCCCGGTCCGGGCGTAAAGGAGCCTTGGCCTTGGGTGATTTTATCCAGCGGCAGCCAGTCTGAAAACGGCACATATTCGCCAAACGGCACCAGATGAAATTTATCGTACACGTCGGTGACGGCACCGTATTCATCAATGGCCATAAGCGAATTGGCCACGTTCATCAATTTGCCCGCCGTGTTGTCTGAAAACATCCGCGGTGCGCCCAAAATGGTCAAGCCCCCCGGCGGCGTGGCCGCCGCCACCAAGCGCCGCCAAGCGGCATGGTTTTCGATGAAAAACGGTGCCGACGTTTCCGCCCAGATGATGTGCGTGGGCTGGGGGTCATCGCCGTGGGGTGGGGCCGAACCCAGTTCGATTTGTGCCATCATGTTGCGTTCGCGCAAATCGGGCCGCCACTTTTCGGATTGGGGGATATTGGGCTGGACCAAGCGCAGACGCACGTCGGGCACCATTTCATCACTGGCCGTCGCCAAACGCTGATCGCCATAACCCCATATCAAAATCAGCGCCAAAAAGGCCAAGCCGCTCAAAATGCGTGGTGCCCGGCCCATCTTGGGGGCATCGTCGGCAACCGCACCCACCGATGCGGCGGCCAAAACGGTGATCAAGCTTAGGCCAAACACCCCGCCAATCGCAGCGCCCTGGAGTACGGCGTCTGAAAACGCCCACACGCTGCCCACCGGATTCCACGGTAAGCCGGTCAACAGCCACGAACGCACCCATTCCAAAAACGCCCAACTGCCCGCCAAGACCATCGCTTTGGCGGTGAGCGAGCCTCGCGTCATGTGCACCGCCAACGCGCACAAAGCCACGTACAGGCCCAAACCCACGCCAAAGCCAACAATCGCGAACGGAATTAACCAGGCAAACTTTTCGGCCTCCACCAACAGGGCGAACGATACCCAGTAGAGCGAGGCGGCAAAAAATCCGGCGCCAAAAAACCACCCCACGACGAACGCTTTCCAGCGGCTTGGGGCATAGGCGCTGAGCCACAACAGACCACTGAACGCCGGAACCAATAGATAAATTTGATAAACCGGCGGCATGGCAAACACCGCCATCACGCCGAGACCAAAGGCCACGGCGCGGGCTTGCCACGGGCCCAACGCCTTGGCGCGGCCCAAAAGCATGGCTAATGTTTTGGCGATCACTGCGTGCACACGGTTCAAGGGGGGTTAAGCTCCGGCTATTTTTTGCGGTTTAGCGGCGGTATCCTCAGCAGCCGTGCGATCAGCTTCCGGGGCCCCAAGATCGGCTCCATCCAGCAGTCGCGGCACCCGCACCCGCAGGCGTTTGATGCGCCGTGGGTCAACGTCCAGCACCTCAAATTCCAAGCCACTGTCATGGGTCAGCAATTCACCGCGCGAGGGCACCCGGCCGGCGATCGAAAACACCAAACCGCCCAAGGTATCAATGTCATCGTGTTCTTCTTCACTGAACAATTGGCGCTTAAGCACCTCTTCAAAGTCTTCCAGCGGGGTGCGCGCACTGGCATCCCAGGTGCCATCGGCACGTTTTTCCAAAACCGGCTTTTCGTCCTGGTCAAATTCGTCTTCGATTTCACCGACGATTTCTTCAACCAAGTCTTCGATGGTCACCAAGCCGTCGACACCGCCAAATTCATCGACCACCAAGGCCATGTGCACGCGCCGCGCACGCATCTCCAACAGCAATTCAAGAACCTGCATGGAGGGCGAAACAAACAACACCGGGCGGACAATCTCGGAGGCGCTAAAATCGGCATCGCGACCGCGCCACGACAAAACGTCCTTGACGTGCACCATGCCAAAAGAATCGTCCAAGGTTTCGCGAAACAGCGGCATGCGCGAGTGCGCTTGGTCGGTGATCAACGCGATCAACTCATCAAGTTCGGCCTCGACCTTGACCGCCACGATGTCGGCGCGCGGTACCATCACGTCGGAAACCGTCTGGTCTTTGAGTTCAAGAATATTGAGCAGCAACTGGCGCTCATCGGCCCCCAAAGACGCTTCGCCGTCTTCGGATTCTTCGATCAACTCTTCCAACGCATCGCGCGTAGTTTCACCGTTGCGTCCCCGCAGCCAGTCAAACATGGATCTGAAAAAAGATTTTTCTCGCCGACCTGTGGACCCGGTGCTCAATTGGTCTTGGTCTGCAGTCGGCTTGCTAGAATTAGGCTCTAAGGACTGGCCCCCGTCGTTCATCTGCTCTTAAAGCTCCTTGCTCGTATGATAATTCATGGTTCGTATGGTCATTTACGCTCTGTCCGGATACGGGCTGGCTATGCCCAGACCATCTAGAACTTCAATTTCCAACGGCTCCATTTCGTCCGCCTGTGGGTCGGTTTCATGATCAAAGCCCAACAGATGGAGCATACCATGAACCAGTAAGTGGCTAAAATAATCCGCTAGTGTTATCTCTTGCTCGCCCGCTTCGCGTTGTGTCGTTTCAAGCGCCACCGCAATATCACCCAACATCAACGGCTGATCCGGTAGCGGATCATCGTCGCCGCCGGGAAACGATAAAACGTTGGTGGGTTTGTCCTTGCCACGCCATTCGCGGTTCAAGACCCGTACGTGGGCATCATCGGACAACAGCACACTGACTTCCCACTGTGCCCCATCATCACAGTGTGCAGCCTTAGCAATGGCGCACTGGGCAACGGCGGCCATAACGGCACGCTGGGCAATGGCCTCATACCCGGGCAAGGCTTCGGCCCAAGAACCCGCCTGGACGCAAACATCGATAACCAGGGTGGGAACGTTATGGGAGGTCATGGGCTCAATCACGTTTGTTGTCTTCATGCTCGTAACGCGCGCTGGCATGGCGGCGTTTTTCGGCGGCGTCGTAAGCATTGACGATGCGTGTGACAATTTTATGGCGCACCACGTCGGCGGCACTAAATTCAACAAACGCCACACCCTTGACCTCACCCAAGATATCGCAGGCATCACGCAAACCCGAACGGGTGCCGCGCGGAAGGTCCACCTGGCTCAAATCGCCGGTCACCACCATGCGGGCGTTTTCGCCCAAGCGGGTCAAAAACATCTTCATCTGCACCGCGGTGGTGTTTTGTGCTTCGTCCAAAATCACGAATGCATTGGCCAGGGTGCGGCCGCGCATAAAGGCCAGCGGCGCGACTTCGATTTCGCCGTTTTCCATCCGCTTGACCACTTCATCGGCGGGCAGCATGTCATACAGCGCGTCATATAAGGGGCGCAGGTACGGATCGACTTTTTCTTGCATGTCACCGGGCAAAAAGCCCAGCTGCTCGCCGGCTTCGACCGCCGGACGCGACAAAATGATGCGATCGACATCGCCGCGCACCAAAAGTTCAACCGCCTTGGCCACCGCCAGATAAGTTTTGCCGGTGCCCGCCGGGCCGCAACCAAACACCAGCTCACAATCATCGATGGCTTTTAAATATTCAGCCTGGGTCGCGGTGCGCGGCGAGATCACGCGCCGCTTGGTGCGCACTTCAACGTTCACATCGGACAGCTTGCCGCCCGGTTGACGGACCATGCGCAACGCCGCAGAAATTTCTTCGTTGCCGACCTCAGAGCCTTGGGTCAGGCGATCATACAGCCCCACCAAGATCTGTTCGGCTAACTTCACCGCCGCAGGGGCCCCCATGATGGTCAGTTGCGCGCCGCGGGCCACGATGCTGACGCCCAACTCGGTTTCAATCTGCACCAAGTGGGTCGAATGCACACCAAACAAAGCCTGGGCAAAGTGGTTATCGCTAAACGTCAGCTTGGCCGTCGCATGATCGACGCCTGCCGCTTTGACGGCATCTTTTTTGGTACCCATTTTGGGTTTGGATTTTGGCTTTGCTTTGGCAGTTGGTCGTTTGCTCACGCGCATGCTTTCCGGCTGTCGAGGTTCAAGGTCCCCATCAACGAATTGGGGCTGGCCGCATCAATGGTGACATCAACGATGCAATTCATCAAATTTTGTGGAGCATCCACCACCACCGCCTGCATATACGGGCTGCGCCCGATCAGCTGACCGGCCATTTTGCCCGTCCGGTCCAGCAACACCGGCACGGTCTTGCCGATCATCTGGTTGTTGAAATTCTGGGTTTGCGTATTCAGCAGCGCCTGCAGTTCGGCCAAGCGTTCGGATTTCACCGCTTCATCGATTTGCAAATCCATCATCGCCGCCGGGGTGCCGGGGCGGGGCGAGTATTTGAACGAGTAGGCCTGGATAAAAGAAACCTCTTCGACCAGTTTCAAGGTGGCGCGAAAATCGGCGTCGTTTTCGCCGGGAAAACCAACGATAAAATCCGATGACAGGGCGATATCCGGGCGGGCTTTACGCAATTTATCGACCAGGCGGCGATATTCATCGACGCCGTGGTTACGGTTCATGGCCTTGAGCACCCGATCCGATCCGGATTGAACCGGCAAATGCAGGTACGGCATCAATTTTTCGACATCACCATGTGCGGCGATCAGATCATCATCTACTTCGGCCGGATAACTGGTGGTGAAGCGGATCCGCGCCAGGCCGTCGATTTGTGCGGCTTCGCGGATCAGGCGGGCCAAATTCCATTCCGAGCCATGCGCAGAGCCACCTGGGGCTTCACCGTGATAGCTGTTGACGTTTTGGCCCAAAAAGGTGATTTCCTGGGCCCCGGCGGCAACCAGATTTCGCGCCTCACTCAAAACATCTGTGGCAGCGCGGGAAAATTCCGCGCCACGCGTATAAGGCACCACACAATAGGTGCAGAACTTGTCGCAGCCTTCTTGAATGGTCAAAAATGCCGCCGCGCCGTTCACCGTGCGGGCTTGGGGCAGGCCGTCAAATTTACTTTCTTCGGGAAACTCGGTGTCGAGCACCTGACCGCTGGCACGGCTGGCCTCGGCGATCATCTGCGGCAAGCGATGATAGGTTTGTGGGCCGAACACAATATCCACATAAGGAGCGCGGCTGAGCACTTCTTCGCCTTCGGCCTGGGCAACACAACCGGTCACCGCCAACACCATGTGCCGGCCTTCAGCGGCCATGGCATTTTTGTGTTTACGCAACCGACCCAATTCGGAATAAACCTTTTCGGCCGCCCTTTCGCGGATGTGACAGGTGTTCAAAATCACCATATCCGCGCCGGCGCTCTGGTCGGTGGCCTCATAACCAAGCGGGGCGAGAACCTCTGCGATGCGTTCAGAATCGTAGACGTTCATCTGACAGCCGTATGTTTTTATGTATAATTTTTTAGCCACGCCCACACTTTCCTCAACAGGCATTCCTCAAAACGAAAAGAGGGCTCAAAAGCCCCCTATTTCTGCGAAATTA
>JAESUA010000255.1 GCA_016763255.1 Magnetovibrio sp.
CCCTCACGATTATATTTGATGGCATTGGAAATCAAGTTGATGAAAATTTGTACCAAACGGTTTTCATCCGCAGCCATCAGCGGAAGGTTTTGGTCCGTACAGCGATCCACAAAGGTGATGCCTTTTTCTTCCATCATCGGGGCATTGGCGGTGATGCTTTGACTCAACGCGATGTGCGCATCGACCGGAGTGATGTCGATACGCAACTCACCGCTTTCGATTTTGGCCAATTCCAAAATTTCATTGATCAAACCGTGCAGGTGGGTGCCGGAAAAGTGAATGTCCTTAAGATAGCCCATCTGCGCATCGCTGAGATTACCTTCGAGGTTCAGTTTCAGCAGATCGCTAAATCCGATGATGGCGTTTAGGGGCGTGCGCAACTCATGGCTCATGGAGGCGAGAAATTTAGATTTGGCTTGATTGGCGGTTTGCGCCTCCAAGGTTGCCTGCTCCAACTCCTGGGTGCGATCGGCCACCTGTTTTTCCAATGAACTATAAGCCTGGGCCAGATTGTCACGAGCAACCAGACGATCGCGCACGCCACGAATGCCGCGCACATGCCATGCACTGAGGCCCATGATGCCCAATAACCAGGTCAGCCCATGGGATAAGGCATTACCGTTTAGAATATTTTCCGAACGGGCGCGATAGCTGTTCATCGGCACCCGTATGCCAACCCCGCCCAGCACGTCGCCGATTTTATAGCCTTGTAAACTGTGGCATTTCAGGCAGGCTTTGTTCGCCAGCATCGGCCTAAACAAGCGAAAATAATCCTGCCCATCAATCGCGGTGATCTCTTGAATTTCAGCCTTGCCGCGTTTGAAATCTTCAAGTGCGCTGCGTTCCCAAACATCGGCGGCGTTGTTCGGATTGAGTGGGTTTGCGCTGACCAAACGCCCTTGCACGCCGTATTGTTCGGCGTATTCGGCCATGATCAGGCGCAGCATCGCAGCGGGATTGACCAAGGTTAAGAGGCGACCCGACTCGGTCATCACATCTCGTTCGTCGATGTGATCCATATAAGGACTGGGTGTGACAGAACCTAAGGCTTCGATATACACGCCGCCATGGCTGGTGGCCCAACTGCGCAATGCTTGGTCTTTATTGAACGCTCCGATGGCATCAAGCCGCGCCATATCATTGGTTTGGGTGTTGGCCAAATGATTGTTCCACACAAACAAGCCCCCCACGGCCGCGGTCCAAATCAAGGCCAACATCAAGGTGCCATAGATCCGGTGTTTCGTTTGCTCTTGTGCCGACAAAATGACCGCGCCCCCCGCGCTTAGCTAACCAATCGTGTAGAGACTATAGACATTAAGTACTGCACGCAAACCGGGCGGCATCAGATTCACCTCATGGCCCTATATATTTTCATTGCACAATGCAAATGAAGAGGCTGCAGCATTGCAAAATGGAGCACCAAAACCCAGGTTGATGCGGCCTCAAAACAAGGATGTATTATTCCTCTTTATTAATGAAAAAATTCGCAATCGAAATGAAATAAGTCCGATGGGGGATTACATTCTGTTCTTTCTACACACCAATGTCGAAATTGACGGATTAGGCCAACATGAAGTAACGCCCAGCGGGTGAAAACGGTTGCGAAATGAACCACAAAAAAACCCGACGCCATAAGCGCCGGGTTTTTTGTCTGTGATCGGCGGCTGCGCTTAAGACTCTTTAGACTCACGCGATTGGCGTTTGCGCGTGTTGGGGTCCAAGTGACGTTTGCGCATGCGCACGCTTTGCGGGGTGACTTCCACCTGTTCATCGTCTTGGATGTAGGAAATCATCTGTTCCAGGCTCAAACGGCGCGGCGTGGTCAAACGCACCGCTTCATCGGTGCCCGACGAACGCACGTTGGTGAGCTGTTTGCCCTTCAACGGGTTCACTTCCAAATCACCCGGGCGCGAATGTTCGCCGATGATCATGCCTTCGTAGACCTTGACTTGTGAGGTCACAAATAGCGGGCCGCGGCCTTCGAGGTTGAACAGCGCATACGGCACCGTGGCGCCTGCACAGTTGGAAATCAGCACGCCGTTGCGACGACCCGGCAGGGGCCCCGTATGTTCGACATAAGAATGGAAGGTCCGTGCCATGATGCCGGTGCCGCGGGTTTCGGTGAGGAATTCACCCAAATAGCCGATCATGCCACGGGCCGGTACATGGAACACCAAGCGGGTTTTTCCGCCACCGGATGGCTTCATTTCCTTCATCTGGCCTTTGCGCAAGGACAAAGCTTCGACCACGATGCCGGCATATTCTTCGTCCACATCGATGGAGACTTCTTCCAACGGCTCCATACGCTTGCCGTCGATTTCTTGCATCACCACGCGCGGGCGCGACACCGTCAGCTCGAAACCTTCGCGGCGCATTTGTTCGATCAAAACGCCCAGCTGCAGCTCGCCACGACCGGCGACGTCAAAACCATCGCTGTTGGTAGATTCTGTGATGCGCAACGCGACGTTGCCTTCGGCTTCGGCAAACAGGCGATCGCGGATCATGCGCGAGGTTACCTTGGTGCCTTCACGACCGGCCAAGGGGCTATCGTTGACGGTAAACATCATCGACAAGGTCGGCGGATCAACCGGCTGTGAACTCAGTGGAATTTCCACCGCCGTATCACACAAGGTATCGGCCACGGTGGCCTTGGTCAGACCCGCGATGGCAACCAGATCGCCGGAGTGAACTTCGTCGGCGGCGACGCGTTCGAGACCACGAAAAGCCAACAGTTTTGACACCCGGCCGGTTTCGACCACTTCGCCGTCAGCGTTCAGGGCTTTGATGGTCATACCGGGTTTGACGGTACCCGAATGCACTCGACCGGTGAGGATACGGCCCAAAAACGGGTCGGCTTCCAAGGTCGTGGCGAGCATCGAAAACGGCTCATCAGTAATGATCGTCGGCTCCGGCACGTGTTCCAAGATACTATCGAAAATAAGATCGATGTTCACTTGCGGGCCGTCCGGGGTGTCGGTGGCCCAACCATTTTTGGCCGAAGCGAAGATGGTCGGGAAATCCAACTGTTCATCGGTGGCGTCGAGCGCGGTGAACAGGTCGAAAATTTCGTCTTGGACTTCGTAGGCGCGCTGTTCTGGTTTGTCGACTTTGTTGACCACCACGATCGGCTTGAGGCCCAGCTTCAAGGCTTTGCCGGTGACAAACTTGGTTTGCGGCATCGCGCCTTCGGCGGCGTCGACCAGCAACAGCACACCGTCAACC